>CAYNVR010000095.1:0-5714 GCA_964400715.1 uncultured Sulfurimonas sp. | reverse complement strand
CTCTGTATGTAGGTGAAGGTGTGTAAATGGGAGTTCTTCCAAAGTTATCCTTTTGAAACTATATCTAGTTTTATTACAAAAACAGCACCAAAATAGTTTTTGTTTTTTACTTTAAACTCTTTATTTTTTGCAACGAGAGTACCGTTAAAATGTTTTTCAACTATATTTTTACTCATAAAAAGACCTATACCAGTCCCTTTTGCTTTGTGTTTTGTTGTAAAATATGGCTCAAAGATTTTTAGTTTTATATCTTTATCTATACCACCACCATTATCATAAATCTCAATAACTGCCTGATTGTTTTCCATATAACTTCGTATAAAAACAATCTTTTCATCCAGTTTTTTAGAAACTAAAACATCTTTTGCATTATTAAGTATGTTTAAAAACACCTGTGCCAACTCTCCACTGCTACCTTTTAAAAATATATCTTCACTAAAACTTTCTTTTTCTATCTGAATTTTATTACTAATATAAGAAGCTTCTATAAGTGTTATAGATTGGGAGATAACATCTACTAGTTTAAACTCCTCATCTGTCTTATTTTTTGCAAAAAAGTTTCTAAAATCATCTATTGTATTTGACAAAAACAGTGTGTGAACTTTAATTTTATCAAACACCTCTTCAAGTTCTTCATCACTTAACATACCATTTTTATATCTAAGCTTGGCACCAGATGCTATTGTACTTATAGAACTAAGAGGTTGTCTCCATTGGTGAGCTATATTTCCTATCATCTCACCCATAGCAGCAAACCTTGATTGTTGGATTATAAGGTTGTCTTTTTCTTTTTCCTCTGTTATATCTTGTATATTTGCAACAACAATTTTCATATCATCCTCTACTCTAATACCAAATGATATACGAATAGGAAATGTAGTTTTATCTTTTCTTTGAGCTTCAAGTTCAAAAACTTCATCTATGTTTTTTAACTTACCAGTTTTTACAAAGTTTTGTAGCCCAGCATTATGAAGTGGTAAAAATTTGTTAGGGATAATCCTATCATCTGTAAGTTTAGTGTACAACATCTCATCTTCTGTATAACCAAACATTTTTTCTGCACTTTTGTTAAAAGTAAGTATCTCAAAATCTTGGTTTACTACTATGATGGCATTTGTATTTATATCTGTTATCATCTCTGAATACTCTATCTCATCTAGTAAAGCTTCTGTTTGTTCTAACATAATTTCATTCATAGGTTTATATATAAAAATAGCTTCCAAAATCAGTGTAACAATAGTAAATATAAGGATATATAACTCATTTCTATGTAGTTTTTCTATCTTTTGTTCTGCCTCTTTTTGGTAGATAGACACAACATAATCAAACTTTTTTAAAATAGACTGTGAGTGCTTTATGATATATTCTAATGCTTTTTTATCTCTATTTTTTACAAACTCCTTAGCACTTTTTACATATTTAAAAAAAGCCTCATTCAGATTTATAGGTTTTTTAAAATAAGCATTTTTTAACTCTTGGGACATTGGTAAAGCAAGTAGTCTATGGTGAGAAACTTCTATATCTCTTATAGCTTTTTTCAATTCAACTATATCATTATTTGTAGCAAAAAGGGCTATCTTTTGAGATAGCATCCTTTGTTTACCACTAATGTTAATAATCTCACCATCATCTACTTGTGAATTGATAAGTTTTGAGAGATTAAAATATGCAAGGGCTGAAAACAAAGCTATAAGAAGCAATGCAAACATATATTTTTTTGTAAAATTTAAATTTATAAATGGATTCATAATGGCTTAGGCTCACTAAAATAAAAACCTTGATAAAGGTCGATGCCTATCTCCTTTAATTTTTCAAATACAGATTCACTGTGAACATACTCTGCTACTGTTTTTATGCCCAACTTATGAGCAAAGTCGTTTATAGTTTTAGTGATGAGAAATGAGTTTTCATCTTTATCAATATCTTTTATAAGTGAACCATCTATCTTTATAAAATCTGGTTGAAACTTAACAAGATATGCAAAGTTACTATACCCACTACCAAAATCATCAATAGCTATCTCACAACCAAGTTTTTTCATACGCTCTATAAAATCTATAACTTTTTTATAGTCTGTAATACTCTCACTCTCCAAAAGCTCAAATGTTATAAGGTTTGCTATGTTATGCTTTACTATCAGTGTTTCTATTCTAGACATAAACTCACTATCCATAATATCTTCAATAGAAAGGTTTATGCTTACATGTACTTTGTTATGGTAAACAACTTCAAAAGCTTTCTTTACCATTATGGTTTCAAGTTTTGAGTAAAACTTTATCTTTTTAGCTATATCTAAAAAGAAAAATGGGGAGTAAACTTCTCCATCTTGCTCTATACGGATAAGTGCTTCATATTTTACAAGCTTTTCATTGACATCTACAATTGGTTGATAATAAACAGTTACATTTTGAAACTGTATGGCATCTTTGATAATCTTTGTCCATTTTATATCATTTTTATATTCACTATCTAAATTGTACTCATCTTTGTAAACAAGGTAAGGTATTCTATCTGCCTTCGCCTTTTTGAGTGCCATATCGGCTGTTTCCATAATATAATTTTTACTATTTGAAACACCAACTGTTACATTTAAACTTATATCTATGTCAAATTTATCTATGTGAAACTGTTTTGTATTGATTGTTTTTATGAGCTTTGAGATTGTTTCTTTACAAGTTTGCATATCTTCAACAAACTCTCTAAGGAGTGCAAACTGGTCTGAACCTATTCTATATATTTTATACTCCAAACCATCTACAAACTCTTTTAAAACTTTTGAAATAGCAACTAAGATTATATTTCCAACAGATTCTCCATAAAGGTCATTAATGGTTTTAAACCTATCTACATCAACTATAACTAAAATAGGGTTTGTGTAAGATTCTAAATGTTTTAATAAAGATGTTCTATTTGGCAAACAAGTTAGTCTATCTGTATAGACCTGCTTGTACAATTTTTTATTTTGAATTTTTAACTCTTGTGTTTTTTGTTCTACACTTTTTTCAAGATTTTTGTTTATGTTTACAAGAGATTCTTTTAACCTTCTATTTTCAACTTTAAGTGATGCTTTTTGTATAGTTTCTAACATCAGTTCAATATCTATTGGTTTTATTATATACCCCATAGCCAACTGTTCAATAGTTTTTCTCATATACTCTACATCACTAAAAGCAGTTGAATAGATTACAGGAATCTCTTGGTCCAACTCTCTTATCTTATCTACCATATCTATGCCACTCATTTTTGGCATAAGAATATCGGTAATAATCAAATCTATCTCATCTTTATACTCTTTGTATTTTTCAAACCCATCAACACCATCATGTGCTTTGTACACTTTTTTTACAAAAGGAGATATATTTTGATACACCTCCTCTTGTAAATCAGTTTCATCTTCGACATAGAGTATAGTTAATGTTTTTAAAGTTTCAAAATCCATATATTACTTTTTCTTTTTCTTTTTTTTCAAAGCAAGATTGTCTTGATAGTTCCATTTCTCACTAGGCCACTCCTCTTTTTTACGAGGTTTTACTTTGTACATTTTGTACTTACTGTCTAACTCGTGAAGGTAAACCTCTTTTTTACCATACATCTTTTTAGTTTTACCAAAGTAAGCACCATCAAAAGATGAGTTGTATTTTCCAAAAGTTATATGTCTCATAGTTCTAAGTAAATCTGATGAGATTTTACCAAGCTCTTCCCAGTTAAACATAGGTACATGTGGCTTTCTAAATCTACCTTCACTCAAAAGCCACATAAGGTACTCACCTATCCAGTCTCTTATGTATGGAAATGCTGCAAATGCCGTAGCACATTCAAGTATGCGAACCTTTCCATCTTTTCCATAAGCAACATCACAAGCCCAATACTCAGCTTTTGCAGACTTAGAAACCTTTACAGCCAAATCAAGCACAGATTTTGGAACATCCATATAGTCCATACTTCCACCTTGTGAAGTATTTGTCAGCCACTCACCCTCTGGGGCTCTTCTCCAAAATGCACATACAGGTTTATGACCTATGAGCATTACACGGATATCTGCTTCCATGGGAACAAAATCTTGAAAATACATAGGGTGGTACTCTTTTTCTTTAAAAAGCTCTTTTGCTTCTTTGTAGCTATCTACTTTATGCACAAAGTAACCACCATAGTTTGATGGCCCATAAGATTTTTTAACAATTTTAGGGTACTTAGTCTTTTTCAAAAACTTATATGCTTTTTTATGGTCGTAGTAGATATATGTCTTAGGAACAGGAAGGTCGTATTTCCAAGCAAACCTTGTTACATTCTCTTTTGATTTGTTAGAAAACTGAGTATCAAGAGATGGTATAAACCTTACATGTGGCAACTCCCTTGCTATCTCACGAAATGTTTCATAAGCCGTAGCAGGGATGTTTCCTATGAGAACATCTATCTTTTTTCTCTTTACCTCTTTTATAAATCTATCTTTGTCATTTCCCCAGTGGTATATGACAGTTTCTATCTTATTTGGCCACCCTTTAAAGTTTGAGTGGTCAAAAAATCTAAGAACATAATCCATATATAAAAAACCAAGTTTTGGTAGTTGTTTGTTACTAAGTCCCATAATTGTTCCTTTATTTTACTTTTTCGAGATACTCACCATCAACAGTATTTACTTTGATTGTATCACCCTCTAAAACATGGTAAGGCACTTGAACCACTGCACCACTTTCAAGAGTAGCTGGTTTTTTACTTCCACTTGAAGTATCACCTTTAAAGTTTGGTGGAGTTTCTACTATCTTTAACTCCATAGTCTCAGGTGCAGCAACTGAGATGGCATTGCCTTTGTAAAAAACAATATCTACATTTACACCATCTATAAACCATTTAGAAGCATCATCACACTGCTCATAAGAAAGACCAAGTTGGTCATAAGTTTCATTGTCCATAAACTGGTACATCTCACCATCATCATAAAGGTACTGCATAGTTTTGTAAGTTATCTCTGGTACTTCAAACTTATCACCAGCATGAACAGTTTTCTCAACAACTTTACCATTTAAAAAACTTTTTATCTTCATACGAACAAAAGCTGCACCCTTACCTGGTTTTACATGTTGAAACTCAACCACTTTGTAGGGAACATCTCCTACTATTAAACGAACATTTTTTTTGATATCACCCATACCAATTGTTGCCATATATAGACCTTTATAAAAAAATTTCCTACATTTTACAACAAAACTACTTAGAAAAGTATTTTATGAATTAAACTATACAACTTTTTGATATAATTACAACAATTAAAAATATGGACTTTTACTATGGAATTTACCCTAAATGCAAAAAGTGGCAAAGCTCGTGCTTGTACTATAAAAACTGCCCATTCAACTATACAAACACCTGTTTTTATGCCTGTTGGAACTGTTGGGAGTGTAAAATCTCTTGATGTTAATGATGTTTTAAATATCTTAGGTGCTGATATCATTTTGGCAAATACATACCATATGTATCTAAGACCAACAGATACAACAGTAGCGAAGCTTGGCAAACTTCACGGTTTTACAAAATACCCTAAAAGTTTTTTAACAGATAGTGGTGGGTTTCAAGCATTTTCACTAAGCGATATGAGTAAACCAAAAACAGACGGCATAGAGTTTAGAAGCCACATAGATGGTAGCAAACACTTTTTTACACCAAAAAAAGTTATAGATATTCAACATAATTTAGGCTCAGATATTATGATGATACTT
>CAYNVR010000094.1:0-5721 GCA_964400715.1 uncultured Sulfurimonas sp. | reverse complement strand
TATTTTGACCTCTCCTTATACCTGGTTAGAAGAGTACACTAAAAAAGAGTTTTGCTCTATTACATGTAGAAAATTTATATAGCCTCAGTATCTGTTTCACCTGTTCTAATTCTAATAATTTTTTCTATATCGCTAACAAAAATTTTACCATCACCTATCTTACCTGTTCTTGCAGACTCTGTTATAGTTTCTATCGTTTGTTCAACCATATCTTCTGAAACTATCATCTCCATCTTAACTTTTGGTAAAAAATCTACAACATACTCAGCACCACGATAAAGTTCACTATGCCCCTGTTGACGACCATAACCTTTTACTTCACTTACCGTCATACCAGTTACACCTATATCTACAAGAGCTTCTTTAACATCTTCTAGTTTAAAAGGTTTAATAATAGCTTCAATTTTCTTCATTTTAGCTCTCCATTCTTTGCATTTTGAAAGTATTATAATGGAACTTAACTTATTTTACACTTTCCTAAGTATATTTAATGTATAATGTATAAAATTAAATCGTTAGGTGTTTTATATGTCCAACTTGCTAAACAATGAACAAATAGAAACTATAAATATAGAAAAAACTTTACAAAACAGTTATCTTGACTACTCTATGAGTGTTATTATAGGTCGTGCTTTACCAGATGTTAGAGATGGTCTTAAACCAGTTCATAGAAGAATCCTCTATGCTATGGACAAACTAAACCTCTCACACGGTGCAAAGTACAAAAAATCTGCCCGTATAGTTGGTGATGTTATAGGTCAGTATCACCCACATGGTGACACAGCAGTTTATGATGCCCTTGTTCGTATGGCTCAAGATTTCTCTATGAGAATGGAGCTTGTAGATGGTCAAGGAAACTTCGGTTCTATCGATGGTGATAGTGCAGCGGCTATGAGATATACAGAAGCTCGTATGACAAAATATGCTGGTGAACTTCTAAAAGATTTAGAAAAAAATACAGTAAATATGATAGACAACTACGATGCTACTACAAAAGAACCAGATGTTATGCCAACTCGTGTTCCAAACCTACTCATAAATGGTTCAAGTGGTATCGCTGTTGGTATGGCTACAAACATACCACCCCACAACCCAAAAGAGGTTATGAATGCACTAAAAGCTGTTCTTGCAAACCCTAACATCACACTTGCAGAGATTATGCAACACATACAAGCACCAGATTTTCCAACTGGTGGTATCATCTTTGGTAAAAAAGGGATTATAGATGCTTATGAGAGTGGTCGCGGTCGTATAAAAGTTCGTGCAAAAACTCACATAGAGAAAAAAGGTAACAAAGATGTTATAGTAGTAGATGAACTACCATACCAAGTAAACAAAGCAAGACTTATAGAAAACATAGCAAACCTTGTAAAAGACAAGATGATAGACGGTGTTTCAGAAGTTAGAGATGAGTCTGACCGTGATGGTATGAGAGTTGTTATAGAACTTAAAAAAGATGCCATAAGTGAGATTGTTTTAAACAACCTTTTTAAACAAACTGCTATGCAAACTACTTTTGGTATCATCATGCTATCTATATTAAATCAAGAGCCAAGAATCTTTGGAATCATAGATATACTAAAACATTTCATAAACCACAGAAAAACTATTATCATTAGAAGAACTATCTTTGACCTTGAAAAAGCAAAAGCAAGAGCTCACATTTTAGAGGGACTTAAAAAAGCGATAGATATTATAGATGATGTTATAAGAGTGATAAGAGCCTCAAAAAATGAAGATGAAGCTAAAAACAACCTTGTAACTGAGTTTGATTTTAGTGAGATACAAGCTCAAAGCATTGTGGCTATGAGACTTGGAAGACTAACAGGTTTAGAGATAGAAAAGATAGAAAATGAACTAGCTGAACTTCTAAAACTTATAGCTTATCTTGAATCTATACTAAAAAGTGAAGATGTTTTACACGGCATCATAGCAGATGAGTTTGATGAGATTATACAAACTTACCCACAAGAGAGAAAAACTGCTGTTGAAGATGACTACGATGACATAGACATAGAAGACCTTATACCAAATGAACCTATGGTTGTAACTATCACTCACAGGGGCTACATAAAAAGAGTTCCTTTGGCAAACTACGAAAAACAAAAAAGGGGTGGTAAAGGTAAAACTGCTGTTACAACTTATGAAGATGACTTCATAGAAAACTTCTTTACATGTAACACTCACGACACACTACTCTTTGTAACAGACCGTGGACAACTTCACTGGCTAAAAGTTTACAAAATCCCAGAAGGAAGCAGAACCGCAAAAGGTAAAGCAGTTGTAAACCTCATAAACCTTGTGGCTGGTGAGCAGATACAGTCTATAATCCCAACAACAGATTTTAGTGAGGAAAAATCTCTCGTTTTCTTTACAAAAAATGGTGTAGTAAAAAGAACAAACCTAAGTGAATTTAGCAACATAAGAAGCAATGGTGTAAAAGCGATAGTTTTAGATGATGACGATGAGCTTATAACTGCAAAGATAGCAGATAAATCTATAAAATACCTTTTCATAGTTACAAAACTTGCTCAATGTATAAAATTTGAGATAGAAAAAACTCGTGAACAAGGTCGTTCTACTCGTGGTGTTAGAGGTATCAAGTTCAAACACGAAGGTGATGAAGTTGTAGATGCAAACATCATAGCAAATGATGAACAAGAGATTTTAGTTGTATCTGAAAAAGGTATAGGTAAAAGAACAGATGCTGGTGAATACCGTCTGACAAACCGTGGTGGTAGCGGTGTCATAGCGATGAAAATGACAACAAAAACTGGTAAACACATAGTTGGTTGTCTGATGGTAGATGAGTCTATGGATATGATGGCACTTACAAAAGGTGGCAAAATGATAAGAGTAGATATGCAAACCATCTCAAAATCTAGCCGTAACACATCTGGTGTTTACATAGTAAAAGGTGATGATGTTGTAAGTATTTCAAGATGTCCAAAAGAGGAAAAAGATGAGAGTGAAGAGGAAGAAGCTTCACTATCTATGGAATAGTATTTGCTTACATAAAAGAAAAAAGTTAGGAATATCATTATGAAACACCATTTACTGCTTACATCACTTTTAGCTTTCTCAACTTTTGCTTATGCAGAAGTTAGAGATGCTAAACACATAAACTCAACTAAACCAAATGTAACTGTTGTTTGCCCATCTGGTACATGTGCAAAACAAACTATACAAGAAAATGGAAACACAGTTATAACTATGCAACCAGTTATACAACAAAAACCATCTGTAACAGCACCACCTTTACTTACTCAAAACAACAACATACACATAAGTGTAGTTGGTCAAGGTGTTGCTCCACTAAACACAAGCTCACCAGCACAAGCTTATGCTCTTGCAAAAAAAGCTGCCATAGCAGATGCTTACAGACTTATAGCTGAGAAAGTAAAAGGTGTTAGGGTAGATGGTGAAGACCTTATCAAAGATATGATGATTAAAAAATCAACAGTTAGAACTGCTGTTATGGCTATGTTAAGAAACACAAACATAGTAAATACAACTTTTAAAGATGGTCTATGCGAAGTAGAGATGGAGATAACACTTCTTCGTTCAGAATTGCCAAGATAGTTTTTATGCTCTTCTCATTTGCACTTAGTGCAGATGAGTATCTCATCTCTTACAGCTATTGTGTCAAAAACTCCATAATCTACAACGAAAAGCTTTTTATATCACACTCTATGACAAGTTGTGAAAAAAAACCGTTTATGCAACCACTAAAACTTACAAACCAAAATAACAACTTAAAAAAAACTATCGAAAAAGAGAAAGAAAACTTTGTAAACTATCTATCAAAAATAGGTATGGAAGTAAAAAACAAAAGTAAAAATACAGCCCTTGTAAATAGTTCATTTACAACTATTACATTTAAAACAATGTGCTTCAAAGTCGATTTTAATGATAATTTTGTTAAAATCCAGCCATTAAAATAGGGGCATAAAAAGTGAAGATTGCGATAGTTGAAGATGATATAAATATGAGAAAATCCCTTGAAATAGCTATGGGGGACTACGAAGAGTTTGAAGTCAAAACTTTTAAAAGTGCTGTTGATGCACTAAAAAAGTTAGACGATAGCTTTGATTTAATCATCACAGATATAAATATGCCTAAAATGGATGGTCTTGAATTTATCAAAAAACTAGGTGGTAAATTTGAGATTATTATTATGACTGGAAATGCAACACTTCAAAAAGCGATAGAATCTATACAACTAGGTGTGAAAGATTTTCTTCTAAAACCATTTGATATAGACACTCTCATAGAGGCTATAAAAAGGGAAGCAAAAATCCAAAAAGTAAAAAAAGATGTTTCCAAAAAAGAGGTAAAAAACACTCAATTTTTAGGTACATCACCAGCTCTTGAAAAAACATTAAACATAGCAAACAAAGCTTCAAAAACAGATGCAAGCATACTTTTACTTGGTGAGAGTGGTGTAGGAAAAGAGGTTTTTGCTTCTTACATACACAAAAACTCAACAAGAGCAGACAAGCCATTTGTAGCCATAAATATGGCAGCCCTTCCAGAACATCTCATAGAGAGTGAACTTTTTGGTTTTGAAAAAGGGGCTTTTACAGATGCTACACAAGCAAAAGCTGGTCAATTTGAACTTGCAAATGAGGGAACTATTTTTTTAGATGAGATAGCAGAGATGCCCTACTCACTTCAAGCAAAGCTTCTTCGTGCTTTACAAGAAAAAGAGATTAGACGTCTTGGTTCATCTAAAAGTATTAAAATAGATATAAGAGTTATCTCTGCAACAAATGCAAACCTTGAAACAAAGATACAAAATGGTGAGTTTAGAGAGGATTTATACTACCGTCTAAACACTATCCCATTAAACATTCCACCACTTAGAGAGAGAAAAGATGAGATTTTAATTATATCTCAAAATATGCTTGAACAATTTTCACAAAAGTATGGTTTTGAGAAAAAAACTCTCTCAGAAGATGCGAAAAATGAACTTTTAAGCTATAATTGGCCAGGAAATATCAGAGAGTTAATCTCTGTTATCGAAAGAGCTGTTATACTTAGCGAAAATAATGAGATACAAAAAGATGAACTTTTTTTAGAAAACAGGAGTAAAAATGAAAAAATATAATGTAGCCGTAGTTGGTGCAAATGGTGCAGTTGGTGAAGAGATACTAAGAGTTTTAGAAGAGGTTGATTTTCCAGTAAACAACTTAGTTCCTCTTGCATCTGCAAGAAGTGTTGGTTTAAAAGTTGAGTTTAACTCAAAAGAGTATTCTATCATAGAACTTACAAATGATGTTTTTAAAGAACACGATGTTGAGATAGCACTTTTTAGTGCTGGTGGTAGTGTAAGTGCTGAGTTTGCTCCAAGTGCTGTTGAAGCTGGTGCAGTTGTCATAGACAACACTTCACATTTTAGAATGGACAAAGACACTCCACTTGTAGTGCCAGAAGTAAACCCAGAAGATATAGCAAAATGGAGACAAACAGGGATTATCGCAAACCCTAATTGTTCAACTATCCAAATGGTTCAAGCTCTAAAACCACTTGATGAAGCTTACGACATCCAAAGGGTAGATGTTTCAACTTACCAAGCAACAAGTGGAGCTGGTAAAAGTGCTATGGAGGAGCTTGTAAACCAGATGCAAGCATTTTTTGCATTTAAACTTGATGAAGCTGAACACAAAGCATCATCAAGTTTAAATGCAAAAAATGCTTGCATCTGGTTTACAAGCTCCT
>CAYNVR010000093.1:0-5754 GCA_964400715.1 uncultured Sulfurimonas sp. | reverse complement strand
AATGCTGTTGTTTCTTTTGATACTTCTAAACAGTTCTCTTCACATACAGAGTGTAGACTTGGAAAATGGTATGATAAGATAGGAAAAGATAGATTTAGTATGACACAAGCTTACCCTTTACTTGTATCTCCACATAAAACAGTTCACGATAATGTTCATAAAAATGCAACTATGATAGCAAATCAAACAGAAGCTATAAAACATGAAGATGAGATAATACAAAACTTCAAAGGTATGGAAGAAGCAAGTTTTAAACTTTTTGACTTATTAGATAATATGTTAAAAGAGAAAGAAAGTTTATATAAAAAGATGGTTTAAAAAACCATCTATAGTAGTGTAAAAACAACTGTGTAAATCCAAAAAACCAATTTATCAGATAGAGGCTCAAAAGTTGCTATATCTGATAGATTTATTAAAAGGATTTACAGACTCATCTTGTTCATATGAACCACTCCAAACAGTTTCATAACCTTGTAGAGAGTGTTATACCAGATGCAAAAGAAGCTAAAAGTAAACTTCGCTATATCTATTTAAAATAATTGGATAAAATACAAAAACAAAAAGGAAAGTAATGAATATACAACTTATAGATAAAAAATTCTTAACTACTAAAAACAATTTAACAGTTAAGTTTTTAACAAAAGAGAAACTTCAAAAAGCAAAGTTTAGAAAAACTTTACAAAAAGCTGGGTTTGATGCTTCGCAAGACTCTATCTTTACGATGCATGGGAAATCACTCCTTTTTTGTGGCATAGAAGATTACTCAACAGACAATCTAAGAAGTGTTTGTGCAGTTGTTGCAAAAGCTATAAAATCGTTTGATTATAAATCTGTATCTGTTGATGTAGATGAGAAAAATCTAAAAGCTGTTGTAGAGGGGTTTGTTCTTGGCGGGTATGAGTTTAACGAGTATAAAACAAAACCTAAAAAGAAAAAAATCAAAAACCTATACCTTACATGTAGAGATGTTAAAGCTTTACAAAATGAGTTTGAAAGTGCCATCATAACAGCAGAAGCAACTTGTTTTACAAGAGATTTGGTAAACACAACACCTGATGATTTAAACCCACCAGCTCTTGCAAAAATAGCAAAAAAATTAGCAAAACAAAACTCTCTTGAATGTAAAGTGCTTAGTAAAAAAGAACTTAAAAAAGAAAAATGTAATGCTCTACTAGCAGTTGGTCGTGCTTCAAGACACGACAGTAAACTAATCCATTTGGCATACAAACCAAAAAATGCAAAAAAAATCATCTCTCTTGTTGGTAAAGGCTTAACTTATGATAGTGGTGGGCTTAGCCTAAAACCTGCTACATCTATGGTAACTATGAAGATGGACAAAGCTGGTGCCTGTGCTGTTTTGGGGATTATAAAAGCTGTTAGTGAACTAAAACTAGATGTTGAAGTTCATGCTTTTGTAGGTGCTGTTGAAAATATGATAGGTGGAGATGCTTACAAACCAGATGATGTTTTAACTTCAAGAAAAGGTGATACCATAGAAGTTAGAAACACAGACGCAGAGGGTCGCTTAGTATTGGCAGATGTTTTGGACTATGCACAAGACAAAGTAAAAGCAGACTATATTTTCGACTTTGCTACACTAACTGGTGCTTGTATGGTTGCTCTTGGACAATACACAACAGGAATAATGGGACACAATGGCAACCTAAAACACAACATTAGAAGAGCATCTGGTAAAGCTGGTGAGCTTAGTGCTTCACTTCCATTTAACAAACATCTAAAAAAACAACTAAAAAGTGATATAGCAGATATATGTAACATCTCAAACAAACCTTATGGTGGAGCTATAACTGCTGGACTTTTTTTAGATAACTTCATAAAAGATGAAAACAAAGAGAGATGGCTACATTTTGACATAGCGGGAAGTGCTTACACAGAAAGCCCTTGGGATGTAAATGTTTACGGTGCTACTGGTGCTGGTGTGAGAATGATGACACAATTTTTAAAAGATATAAAGGAATAATATGGGATTAGCAATAGGCTTAGTAGGACTACCAAATGTTGGAAAATCAACAACTTTCAATGCTTTAACAAAAGCACAAAATGCAGAAGCAGCAAACTATCCGTTTTGTACAATAGAACCAAACAAAGCCGTAGTACCTGTACCAGACAAAAGGCTTCATGAACTAGCAAAAATAGTAAACCCAGAGCGAATCCAGTACTCAACTCTTGATTTTGTAGATATAGCAGGACTTGTAAAAGGTGCTAGTCAAGGGGAGGGGCTTGGAAACAAGTTTTTGTCAAACATTCGTGAGACAGAGGTTATTTTACAGATTGTTAGATGTTTTGAAGATGAAAACATTGTTCACAACGAAGGTAGCATAGACCCTCTTCGTGATGTTGAAATCATAGAAGGTGAACTTATACTAGCAGACATTGAAGTACTAAGCAATCGCATACAAAGACTCACAAAACAAGCAAAAGCTGACAAAAGTGCAAAAGGTATGTTGGAATTGGCTGAGGAACTTTTAGAGTTTTTAGGTGATGGTAACTTAGCTCGTAACTTTGAAAAAGCAAATACAGATGAGTACAAACAACTAAACAAAGAGGTTAGATTTTTAACAGATAAAGAGATAATGTATGGAGCAAATACAGATGAAGATGGTCTTTTAGAAGACAACGAATATGTAAAAGCACTAAAAGAACATGCTCAAAAAAACAACTGCGAACTAATCAAGCTTTGTGCAAAAGTTGAAGAAGAACTCATAGGGCTAGAAGAAGATGAAGCAAAAGAGTTTTTGGATGAACTAGGGGTAGAGGAGAGTGGTTTGGAACAAATCATCCACAAAGGTTTTGAAAAACTAGGACTTATGAGCTACTTTACAGCAGGTGTAAAAGAGGTTAGAAGCTGGACCATAAAACAAAACTCAACAGCACCAAAAGCAGCAGCAGCAATCCACAACGACTTTGAAAAAGGTTTCATAAGAGCAGAAGTTATAAGCTACGAAGATTTTATAGCATGTGGCGGCGAAGCAAAAGCAAAAGAAGCTGGAAAAATGAGACTAGAAGGAAAAGACTACATCGTACAAGATGGCGACGTTATGCATTTTAGGTTTAATGTTTAAAGGTTATATTTGAACTCTTACCAAAACTTAGTTTTATTACAAAATCTTTATAAACTTAAAGCCATAGGGTTTGATTATATTGACCATTTTGAGATAAATGTTTCAAATGACAATAAAGAAGAACAAACCAGCATAGATGAGCTTTTAACAAATGTAAAAAACTGTCATCTTTGTGACTTAGCTAAATCTAGAAAACAAAGTATGATAGGTTTTGGTAGTTTAAATGCAAAAGTTATGTTCATAGATTTTAGTGTATCTTATGTTCAAGATACTCAAAATAGTTATTATGCTGGAAAGTCGGGAAATATGCTAAAAAAGATGATTGAAAATATTTTACTTTTAAGTGTTGAAGATGTATATCTAACACATATTGTTAAATGTAAACCCTTTGATTCAAATAAACCATCTTCATCTGAAATAGATACTTGTAAAAACTATTTACAAGCACAAATAAAACATATAAAACCAAAGATAATAGTAACACTTGGTGAAGATAGCTATAAAAGTTTAACATCAGATGATGGCAACTTTGAACAGGTAAGGGGACATACCATTGATTATAAAAAATACAAACTCATACCAATCTACCATCCACAATATATTTTAAGAAATCCTAACCAATTAAAGAAAATAACATTAAATGATTTAATAACTATTAAAAGTTATTTGTAGTTTAAATGTAAATATAAAGCTAGTAGATTTTATCTATTGGTTAACATAATGTATATTCTCTTGAAATTAAAATTAATCAATATGACTACTCTTTACAATGATTGTTGTTCTATAAATGTTTTATATTTTCTTACAGTATTTATACTACATCCAGATATTTGTGCTACTTTTGATTGTGTTATTTTTTGGTTTTCCATTCTTAATATATTTACTGCATTTTCTATCTTTTTCTTCGCTTTATTTACTCTAAGTTGTGTTGCTTTTTTTGCAGCCATTTGTTGTTTTTGAGTACTAGCAGATTTAGTACCATACTTTTTTATAATAGCAATGGCATCTTTTAGCTCTTGTGGAATATCTTCATTTTCAAGTTCTTGTTTTATAGATATTGTATAGCCAAATAAATTTAGTTTCATTATTACTCTTAAATTTGATATTTTTTAATATAAGAAGGTATAGCTATAAGCCGGGTTTTGTATTTGGTGATAATTAATCTACTGTACAATTTACATAGTACATCTAGCGAAACAATAGCTTTGTAAGACTCTAACCATCTGTTTCTTGCTGCCATGTTGGGTTTACAAGCTCTCTATGTTGCCATAAAGACTGGTGGTCTCTTACACCACCTTTTCACCCTTACTACTTTTAAAAGTAGCGGTTTATTTTCTGTTGCACTTTCCCTCGTATTGCTACGGCCATCAGTTAGATGGAACACTGTCTTACAGCAGCCCGGACTTTCCTCTTGTAATCAAGCAATCACCTGCTATACCTTGGGCGAAATACTACTATAACTCTACAAATAAATCAATAAGAACAATTGTTCATACTATCTTTATTATTTATGAACAGTTGTTCTTACCTTTTTAATCTTAGATTAACACTTGTTCATATATACTTTTAATCATAAGAACATTTGTTCATACTTATATTTTAAGGTATTTAAATGGCTTCAACAACAAAAGAAAAGATTTTAGATGTATCCTCTACCCTCTTCTCTAAATATGGATACAAAGGTACAAGTGTTAGAAAAATAGCATCTAGTGTTGGCATAAGAGAGAGTGCTTTATACAACCATTTTAAAAACAAAGATGAGATATTTTTTAGTGTTTTAGAGTATCTGTTTAATGAAGATACTCTTATGGATATAGATGTTGAAGAGATAGCTTTAAAAGGTAAAGTTTTTTTAAATAAGTTTACAACCAACTATAAGTTACAAACTTTTGATAAAACCAAGGAAAATATGTTTAGATTACTGATGATTGAACTATTACAAAATGAGCAGATAAGAAAAGATTTTATGGAGAATTTTCACAACAAAAATATAAAGCTTTTATCTAATGGTTTTTTTATTATGATGCAAAACGGTATTATAAAGTCATCTGATCCTATGTTGCTTGCATATGAATATCTTAGTACCCTATTCTACATTAGATTACAAATTTTATTATTAAAAACAGATGCTAAATCTATAAATCATCTATCTACACAATTTGAAAAACATACAGATTTTTTTTGGGAAAGTATTAAAGTTTAATATGAAATAATTTTAGATACTAATTAATATAAAAAAGAGGTTTAAAAAAAGACACAGTTTTTAAAACTGTGTCTTAAAGAAAAAAGTTAGTTACTTATTTTCCCATCGCTTCAAGAGCATATTTTTTACCTAATTCATAAGCAAGTTTATTTGCTTCATGAACTTTTGCAGGTACTTTTGAAAGCATAGTGTCTATTAGAGATTGTTCTGGAAGAACTTCTGTCATAGTGTTTGTGATAGCAAGAGCAACAACAGATTGAGTAATAACATTACCAACCTCCTCTTTTGCTATTGTAATGATAGGAATCTCATAAATAGTCCACTTTTGTCTATCTGCATCTGTTGGTGTAACAAGGTTAGGGTCTATTACTATAATCCCACCTGGTTTTACACCATTTTTAAATTGCTGATAAGAAACATCTGCAACAGAAAGCATAAAATCAATTTCACCTTCATTTGCATATGGAT
>CAYNVR010000092.1:0-5758 GCA_964400715.1 uncultured Sulfurimonas sp. | reverse complement strand
ATTGTTAAAAAAAGTATTAAAAGGACAAAATGTCCCTTAAAGATTTAGGAGGTTTTTATGCAAAAAAGTAAAAATAGCTTGATGTTGTTCGTGATAAGATGATGTTTAGATAATTAGTCTTTAATAAATCTCCGGATAGTCATTTTTCCATCTTCTGTGTAACCAAAACCACGGCTTTGGATTTTTGAGTATCTCTTTGCTTAGCCAGTCTGTTTGGGCTTGAACACTTTGTTTTATGTCATCTTCTTCGTTATCTGTTTTTTGTGTTTTTATCTCATCATAAAACTTTACTGTGTAGTGCTCATCATCTTCTGTGTGGATTAGAGTTGGTATGATGGTCGCATCAAATTTTCTTGCAAAGTATGCTGTTGTTTTTATCTGCGATGTTTTATGCCCCAAAAACTCAACATCTATCGCCTCTTTTTTGTTTACATTTGTATCTATGAGCAAGGCTATGGCACCACCATTTTTTAGTTGTTTTAACAAAGCTCTTGTTGCCCCTTTTCTCTCTGTGTATGTTATACGAGATTTTTCGCGAGATTTTAGCAGATACTCCTCAAAATATTTGTTGTTCATCTTTTTATACACTATCATAAGTGGTTCAAGTTTCGCACTTATCATCGCTCCACCAAGCTCCCAAGCTCCATAGTGAGATGTGATGAAGATGATAGGTTTGTTTTTTTGTTGAGCTTTTTTTACTATATCTTCATCTTCAAACTTTACAAACTTAGATAACTCATCTATGGAGTAGTATCTAAGCTCCATTGTGTATAAAAAGTTAAGTAAAAGTTGTTTAAAAGAGTATCTTGTTATCTCATCTAAAAACTTCTCATCTACATCATCTCCAAAAACAAACTTTACATTTGCATGAACAACTTTTTTGTATCTTTTACTAACAAGGTATGCCAGATGTGCCAAAGCTATAAAAAAAGATTTTCTTACATTTTTTGGTAAAAACATCAAAAACTTTTCAAATACTAAAAAAAGGTAAAACCCTATCATCTTAACAATCCTTCTGCCACTTTTACAATTTCATCTTCATCTATCTCTTTTATGGAAAAATCATTTTTGTTTATGTTGAAAATATCTACATGTGAAGGTGATTTTATGGCTATGTTTTTTGGTGTTTGGTATATCATCCTTGATGTTGTTGGTCCAAAAAGTGTTATGGAAGCTACATTTTGAGCCCAAGCAAGGTGTGTTGGACCTGTGTCGTTTCCTATGACTAAATCTACATTGGAGATAAAATCTACAAGCTCAGTTAAAGAGAGTTTTGGAGTGAGTTTCGCATCTGTTTGTGAGGCTATAAACTCACCATCTTTTTTCTCATCTTCATTTCCCCAGATGATGTGTATATCTGCATCGAGTTTGTTACAAAGGTTTACAAACCTCTCTTTTGGGTATTTTTTAGACTCCCACGAAGCACCTATGACAAGGGCGATTTGTTTTTTAGTATCTCTACATGTAGTGCTACATCTAAACACTTTTTGTTTGTTTAGAAGCATCTCATCTGTTACTTCAAACCCAAGTGCATCTGCCACCACAAAACAGTTTCTTTTTACTATGTTTTCATCATAAGCTATGTGTGAAGTTGTTTTGTAAAAAAAAGATGACACACCTTCTCTTGATGAGTTTTTATCAAACCCATGAGTGTTTTTACCAATAAGCCTCGCAACTATTGCAGATTTTAAAAGCCCCTGCATATCTATAACTTTGTCAAACTCACCCAAAGATTTTAGATGGTTTATGTTTTGTTGTAAAAGCTTAAAACTTTTCTTTTTTTTAAGCTGTTTTAGATTAACTGTGTGAACCTTGTCTATGAGTGGATGGTTTTGTAAAAGTGGAGCAAACACCTCTTCACAAACCCACTCTACATGTATGTTTTTGTCATACTGTTTTATAAACTGCAAAACAACTGCACTGTTGATGATATCTCCCAAAGCAGAGAGTCTAACTATGGCTACTTTTTTCATTATTTATTATTTTTACCAGCCATTTTTATATATATGTGTAAAATCTCTATGGAGGCTGGTGTTATGCCACTTATGTTCATAGCAGCTTGAAGAGTTGGAGGGTTAAAAGCTTCTAACTTTTCAACCACCTCTTTGCTAAGACCACTTATGGAAGCAAAATCAAAGTTTTCAGGTATTTTGATTTTGAGATATTTTTTCATCTTTTCTATCTCTTCACTTTGTTTTTGTATGTAACGGGCATATTTCCCCTCTACTAAAATCTCCTCTTGTATATACTCATCAAATTTTTCTAACTCTGGGACTATTTTTAACATCTTCTCAACATCAAAACTTTTTCTTGCTACAAGTTGTTGAGCTGTCGATATATCTTTTAGTGGGGCTTCACCCATAGACTCCAAAAGGGCATTTATCTCTTTGTTTGGAGTAAACCTTGTTTCGTTTAAAAGTTTTGCTCCATACTTTATCTGCTCATCTTTTAGTTTCACTTTTTTGTAAAACTCTTCATCTATAAGCCCCAACTCGTAACCATAATGGCTCAGTCTTGTATCTGCACTCTCTTCACGAAGTAGCAGTCTATACTCCGCACGAGATGTAAACATACGGTAAGGCTCATTTGTCCCTTTTGTTACCAAGTCATCTATAAGCACACCTATATATGCTTCATCTCTTCTTAAAACAAGAGGTTCTTTGTTTTGCAAAGATAAACTTGCATTTATACCAGCCATAAGACCTTGTGCCGCAGCTTCTTCGTAACCTGTTGTTCCGTTTATCTGTCCAGCGAGGTAAAGACCTTTTACTTTTTTTGTTTCAAGTGAGTGTTTAAGCTCTCTTGGGTCCACAAAATCATACTCTATGGCATAACCATAACGAACTATTTTTGCATTTTCCATACCTTTTACAGAGTGTATCATCTCCCTTTGCACCTCTGGTGGTAAAGATGTGCTTAAACCGTTTATGTAACATTCGGTATTTTCCCTTGTTTGTGGTTCTATAAAAAGATGATGTTGCTCTTTTTCTGGAAACTTGCTTATCTTATCCTCTATACTTGGGCAGTATCTTGGGCTTTTTCCAGCTATCTGCCCTGTAAAAAGTGGAGCTCTGTAAAAGTTGGATTCTATGATGTTGTGAGTTGTTGAGTTTGTGTAGGCTATGTAACAAGGGAGCTGTTTTTTTGTTTTTCTGAACTCTTCACGGTTTGTTCTAAAACTAAAAGGGTTTGGAAGCTCATCTCCACCTTGTTCCTCCATCACTGAAAAATCTATGGTAGATGTGTCTATCCTCGCACATGTTCCTGTTTTTAGTCTTGCCATATTTAGGTGGCAATCCTCTTTGAGAGATTTACTCAGGTTCACACTTGTTTGCTCACCAAATCTACCACCAACTTGTTGAACCTCACCTATGTGGATAACTCCGTTTAGAAATGTCCCACTTGTTATGATGATTTTTTTAGCTTTGTAAGTGTTTAGCAAATCTGTCTTTACACCAACAACTTCGTCATCTTCAACTAAAATCTTCTCAACCATCTCTTGTGCTAAGTCAAGATTTTTTGTTTGTAAAACTTTTGTTCTTGCTATGAGTTTGTATCTGTCCATATCTATCTGGGCACGGCTACCACGAACTGCTGGACCTTTTGTTTGGTTGAGTATGCGAAACTGTATGCCGGCTTCATCAGTTATAAGCCCCATCTCACCACCAAGAGCATCTATCTCTCTAACCAAATGCCCCTTTGCCAAACCACCAATGGCAGGGTTACAACTCGTTGCTCCAACATTTTCTGCCAACATAGAGATAAGCAAAGTTTTGTTACCCATCCTTGCACTCGCCAAAGAAGCCTCTATACCTGCATGACCACCACCAATAATTATTACATCATAATTCATATATGCTCTTTATATTTTTTAAGTAGATGTTAGCATAGTTAGTGTTATGATTTGATTAAAAATTTTGTATTTAGAGAGTTAAAGTAACACATATTTTATGTGTTACTTTTATTGGAAGTTATTTTTGTAAAGGGGAAAAAGGAACTAAGGCACTACCCCAAGTAAGACCACCACCAAAAGCATCTAGTAGCATCATCTCACCAGCTTGTAGCCTTCCACTTTCATATATATCGTTTATAGCCATAGGGATAGAAGCACCAGAAGTATTACCATATTTTGCAACAGTTACAACAACTTGTTCACTTGTCATTTTAAGTGCATCTCCAACAGCTTTGATTATGCGGTAGTTCGCTTGATGTGGAACAAAGTGTTTTATGGAACTACTATCTATGTTGTTTGCTTCTAAGATATCTACAACATCTTTTGTGAGAGTTCTAACGGCAACTTTAAAAGTTTCGTTACCCTTCATCTGCATAAAACAACCAGCTTTTTCTGTTTCTAAGGCATCGTGAGCTGAACCACTGCCACCATTTGGAGTCATAAGAAGGTCTGCATACTCACCATCTGCACCAGTATGTACATCTAAGATAGCTTCTTTTTTGTTTTGTGTAGCACTAATCACCGCACTACCAGCACCATCACCAAAAAGTATGCAAGTTCCTCTGTCTGTATAGTCTGTTATAGCTGAGAGTTTTTCAGCACCAACTATCAAAACATTTTTTTTCATACCAGACTCAATAAATGCTTTTGCGATAGATAAAGCATATATAAAACCTGTACATGCAGCACTTATGTCAAATGCTGTGGCATTTTTTATACCAAGGTTATTTGCTATGATAGTAGCAGTTGATGGCATACAAAAATAATCTGGTGAAATAGTTGCACACACAACTAAATCTATATCATCTTTTGATATACCACTTCTTTGTAAAGCAATTTCAGCAGCTTTTGTTCCCATATCGCTTGTTTTTTCATCTTTGTCAGCGATATGTCTCTCTTTTATACCTGTTCTTTTTGTAATCCACTCATCAGAAGTATCTACCATTTTTGCCAAATCTTCATTTGTCAAAACTTTTTTTGGAACATAAGCACCAATAGAACGAAAAGCTGCATAACTCATTAAGCTTCCTTTTGTTTTAATAATTCAAGTCTTTTAACTATGTGTTCATTTACACCAGTATCTACATAATTTATAGCTTGATAGATCGCATTTTCAATAGCTTTTGCATTACTTTTACCATGACTAACTATCGCACAACCTTTTATACCAATTAGTGGAGCACCACCAACCTCTGCATAATCTATCTCTTTTTTGAGAAGTTTAAAAACTTTTCTCATAAGTAGTGCACCAGTTATGGCAACTGGCGATTTTCTAATATAATCTTTTATAAGTTGAGAGATTGTAGAAGCAACACCTTCACTAGTTTTAAGAACAAGGTTTCCAACAAAACCATCACAAGTTATAACATCACAAGAACCATTGAAAATATCTCCACCCTCAACATTACCTTTAAAACCTTTATAACCTTGTAAAAGTTTAAAAGCAGATTTTGTAACATCATTACCTTTTGAGTCCTCTTCACCATTTGCTAACAAACCTATGCTTGGAGTATCTATGCCAAACATATCCTCAGCATAACAACCACCCATAACAGCAAACTGAGCTAAGTGTTCAGGTTTAGAATCAACATTTGCTCCAACATCAAGGACGATTGAACGACGACCAGTTTTTGTAGGCATAAGAGTTACAAGTGCAGGGCGAGAAATACCTTTTAAGCGACCAAGTCTAAGTGTTGCCAAAGTCATTGTTGCACCACTGTGTCCAGCTGAAACCACACCATCAGCTTCACCATTTTTTACAAGCTCAACTGCCTTGTAGATAGTGCTATCTTTTCTTTTTACAGC
>CAYNVR010000091.1:0-5763 GCA_964400715.1 uncultured Sulfurimonas sp. | reverse complement strand
AGGTTTTATTATGAAACTAACAAAAACAGAACAATACAATATCCTTATAGAAGAGTTTAAAAAAAGAGATGATAGAACATTAGATATTTATGATGAGGTTTTAAAAGAAAGGCTTAAAAAATCTCCTAAAACCATACAAAGACTCATAGAAGAGTTTATGCTCAAATATAATTCAGTTGTAGAAGTGGAGGGTAGAAGAAGAAAAACCTATAAGTTAGCAACACTTATGGATGTGATAGCAGAAGGGTTTGAGCATTTTGAGAGTATTGGCTGGTTATTTCAAATGGCACATGATGCAGACCCAGATATGTTTAAGGAGTTAGAAGAGCTTACAAAAAAAGATAAACATATCTATATGTTTAAAAATACTCCTTTTGAAGATTTAAGCACCATTGAATCAAACCAAAATTTTCAAAGATTAAAGCGAAATATAGAAGCAAGAGAATATACAAAGATAACATTTTATGATAACAAAGAGTTTGACAACTTAAAGCCCATAAAACTTGTTTTTGTAGATGGTAACTGGTATGTTGCCCATGTAGATAATGAAGATTTGCTAAAATTTGGTCGTATAAATTTTATAAAAAGGGTAGATTTTGGTTCAAAAACAGGACATTTTCAACCTTCTTCTATTCAAAAACATTTAGAGTTTTTAGAAAAAGAGTTACAAAACTCAATGACACTTTATGGTATAGAGAAAAAAACAGCAACCATAAAAGCAACACCTTTTGTAGCAAAATATTTTAAAAAAGATATGAAAAAATTTCTTTCAACTCAAAAATTTATAAAAGAGGAGAGTGATGGAAGTGTGATTTTTACTCTTACATATACACAACCTTTGGAGATTTTACCATTTGTTCAAAAATGGCTTCCAGATTTAGTTATCTTAGAACCTCAAGAGCTAAAAGATGAGTTTAAGAAAAAGTTACAAAAGGCATTAGAGATTATTTGACAAATATATCTAATGCTTTTAGAAGTATAAGAACAACACCAGCACCACCTATATACCATTTCATAGTGGAGATGATAGTCTCTTGCATTTTAACTTGAGCTGTTTCAAACTTTGTTTCAAGTTGTGAAAATTTTGTATCAAACTCACCTCTTAAAGCATCGAATTTTCCATTTATTTCAGCTTTGAAAGTATCGAATTCACCTCTTATTTCAGCTTTAAAGGTATTGAACTCACCCTTTAAACCATTGAATTCACCTTTTAGACTTGCAACATCTGCAGTAACTTCATCAAGTTTTTTATCTAAATGGTTGATGTGGTTGTATTGTGATTTAAGAAGCAGGGTATTTATGTCATCTTGAGTAAGACCCTCTCCATTTCCAAATTTTTCTTCTATTTGTCTTACTTTAGGAGTTATCATCTCTATGAGCATATCATCGACTTTTGTCTTATCCATCTTATATTTCTTTTTTATCTCATTATAACATAAATATAAAAACAATTTTAAGAGTCACAATTTGTCTAATTTGTTTTTTATACTTCCATTATCAAAACGAAAGGGTTGTTATGAATATAAAAAGTAGATTAGATGAAGCACAAACTATTATTTTTGATATGGACGATACACTTGTTTATACATCTTATGCGAACTTTATCTCATACCAGATTGCTATTTTTGAAACACTTGGAGTTTATGTTTCTTCACAAGAGCAAAGATTTACAAAAACAACACTAAAACAACTCTTTCCAAACTTAGAAGAGGAGCTTTTTAATGAGATAGTGCAGATTAAAAAAGAGCTTTTTACCCATTATATGCAAAATACAAGATTAAACTACATTTTAAGCTATGTTCTTAAAAGATATAAAAAAGAAAAAAAGCTTGTTTTATCAACAAACTCGGAAAAAAGTAGAGCTATATCCCTTTTAAAGCATCATAATCTTTATGAGTATTTTGATGCTATTTTTTACAAAGAAAACCATCAAAAAAATAAATATCAAA
The DNA here is from genome assembly GCA_964400715.1 of uncultured Sulfurimonas sp. Lineage (GTDB taxonomy): Bacteria > Campylobacterota > Campylobacteria > Campylobacterales > Sulfurimonadaceae > Sulfurimonas. The sequence goes on along the minus strand of CAYNVR010000091.1, from coordinate 3,814 downwards.
CTATAACAAAGGAGTTAAATGTAGATGTAGAAAAAACTGTTATTTTTGAAAATGAGGTAGAACAAATTTCACTTGCAAAAGAGGTTGGTTTTTTACCTAAAAATATTTTAAAAATATAGCCAAGTAGTCAAATTTTGACTCAATTGTTACATACAATACTTTCAACAAAACAAAAAAGGAACACACAATGGAAAAATTTATAGTAAAATCAAACAGATGTTTAACTAAAACAGTTCAAGGGTTTTATAGTGTAGATTATGTAGGTTTTGGTAACGATGGAAACCCAGACTATATAAATGTTTTAAAAAATGATTTTTTATCTAACAGTATATTTAAACTTACACAAGCACAAAAAGAATTACAAAAAGTTTTGTTAGAAGATTTACCAAAAGTGTTTCAAGAGGTAGGAGATGATGTAACAGTATGTGTTGTTCCAAGGTCTAAAAAACTAACAAGTTACTATCATACACAACTTCTATTTTTAAAAACTATTCAAGAAACACTTGTTGAGTTTTTTCAAAATGTTGAAGATGGAACAGAGTTTATAACAAGAGTAGAAGACACAAAAACAACACATTTTAAAAACAAACCAGAATATGCAGGGGAGGGGAAAATGCCCTATTGTGGTATAGCACTCGATACATGTGAGTTTTCAGACCACATAAAAGGAAAAAATGTTTTACTCATAGATGATATCTATACAAAAACAGTCAACATAGATGAAGATATGATTCAAGCACTTTTAGATAAAGGTGCAAAAAATGTTGCATTTTATGCTGTTGCAAATACAGTTTATAAAGGAATTTGATTATGAAATATACACAAAATGTTTTAAAAATTTTGGCACTTAAAACTTTTAAAGGTGTTGGAAATGCTTGGATAGTTAAAAATTTTAGACCAGAGTATAGTGATGAAGAGTTAGTAGAACTGATAAATACTACAAAACCACAAAATGAAGTTATAACACTTAACTCTTTTGAAAGTATAAAACAAAATATAGCATCAAAATTAGATACAACAGAAAATGACAATGCCATAGCTTTTGGAGATAGATATTTTCCTACATGTAGGGGAAAAGTTCCAGATAGTCAACAACCAGTTGTATTGTTTTACAAAGGAGATATAAAGCTTCTTAGTAAAACAAACAGAAACTTAGCAGTTATAGGTTTGTTAGAACCAACAACAAATATAGAAAAAGTGGAGCGATATGTTGTTAAAGAGCTTGTTAAAAAAGGTATAACAATTGTAAGTGGTTTAGCACTTGGATGCGATACCATAGCACATGATGAAACACTTAAAAACAGTGGAGCAACAGTAGCCATCTTACCAAGCACTTTACAAAAGATTGCTCCATCATCAAATGCAGAGTTGGCAGATGAGATAGTTGTAAATGGAGGATTACTCATAACTGAGTATTTTGAAGAGGCAAAATCAAAGTATGAGTTTATCAACAGATACATACAAAGAGACAGACTACAAGCTCTTTTTAGTGATGGAGTGGTGTTAAGTGCAAGTTATGCACCAAACAACAAAGGGTTAGATAGTGGTTCTCGCCATGCTATGGAGGCAGCTAAAAGTTATGGTTTAAAAAGAGCGGTTATATATAACGAAAAGCTTCATAGCAACGATGTTATGTATGAACTTAACAAACAAATAGCACAACACGAAGGAACGATTGTTATAAACAAAGATACTTTTCAAAAAAGTATAGAAAAGTTGATAATGCAACAAGTGGATTTACTATGAGTACTTATCTAATCATATATGATATTTTTAATAAAAAAAGGTTACGAAAAATAAGAGAGATAGTATATAGCTACAAAATAGAGGGGCAAAAATCTGCCATAGAATCCCCTTTGGAAAAAAAAGATATAAAACGGTTAGTTGCTGAGTTGAACTATTTTAGTGCAGATGAAGACAAGATAAATATCATCCGTGTATATAGCAACCCCATATGTCTGGCAAAAGCAAAATCTTTGGAGTTTGAAAGTGATAGATTTATCTTTTTATAGTGAGTCATAAATGAAAATAGCAGTTATAGATAAAAAAGATATAGTTTTAAAAATAGAAAACAGCAGTTTAAAATTTGATGGTCAAAATCTTCCTCTTAGGTTTGTAGATATGCTCATACTAAACCACCGCATAACTCTCTCTACAAAAGATATACTGACACTAACAAAAGAAAATATCTCAGTTTTGGTTATATCTTATAACAATAGTAACTTTTCTATCATAAGTAGTGCAAATAGTAAAAATTCAGAGATAAAACAGTTACAATACAACTCTTTGCAAAATCGTTTAAAGTTTGCAAAATATTTTATAGAACAAAAGATTGTTTTACATAAAGAACAGTTACAGATGCATGGTGTTGAGTTAAATATAAATCAAAAACTTTTACAACTAAGAGATGCAAAAAGCATAGATGAGATAATGGGCATAGAAGGAGCTTTTGCATCTTTGTATTTTAAAAATTTCTTTTTACTTTTTCCAAAAACTATGCACAAAGGTAAACGCTCCAAACAACCACCACAAGACCCTGTAAATGCTTTGCTTTCTTATTGGTATTCACTGTATTATAACATCATAACCATAAAACTACTTAGCTATGGGTTTGAGCCATCTATGGGGTATCTTCATACACCTTTTCGTTCCCATAATGCTCTTGCTTCCGATATTTTAGAACTTTTTCGAGCAGATATAAATCAGGCTGTTGTAGGGGTATTTAAGTCTAAACTTTTAGTGATGGAAGATTTTTCAAAAAAAGGTGGAGTGTATCTAAAATATGAGGGTAGAAAAAAAGTGTGGAAAGAGTTTACACAACTTGTAGATGTTTTGGAAGTAAAACTAAACACTACCATAGCATTTATAAAAAAAGAGATTGCAAATGAAAAAATATAACTTCATCATAGCATACGACATAGCCAATGCAAAACGGTTACGAAAAGTTGCAAAAGCTTTGGAAAAGGTTGCACTTCGTATCCAAAACTCTATATTTTTGTATAGCAATGCCTCAAAGCAAGATATAAAAGAGATTGTAGATGTTTTGCAAGAAAATATAAACCAAGATGAAGATGATGTTCGTATATATAAAGCAGATGTTAAAAAATCTCTACATCTTAAAAGTGGTATAAACTTAGAGTATCCAAACATTATAAAAGGGTGAGATTTATGAATATATATGAAAAAATAGATGCGATTTTTAGCGATGATATGCAAGAAAAACCTGTATGGGCAGATGAGATTTTAGATGAATTAAAAGAGATAAAAACACTACTCCAAAAACAACAAAAAACAGTAAGAAAAATAGATAAAAACTACTATGAATTTGTAAAAATTTTTAGAAACTCAATGAAAGCAGATGTTGCTAACAACATCTACCCAACTTTTTACTACAAAGGTAAAAAATTGGGAGTAGATTTTAAAGGGTTACTTTACGACAAAGACACACAAAGACCCATAACAAAAGATGAAGCATTTGAAGCATACAGATATGCTTATGAACATAAAGATAGTTTAGGGTTAGTATAAGTAAGATTTAGATAAAATTGCAGTAGAAGAGTTATTTAACTTATAATTGTTAAAGATTTCTTTAAGTTTGTTTTTTCTGTATAGATACTAAGATATGGGAGTTTTTAAAGTGGATTTTTATGTATTTTTTCATTTAAGTTTTGTTTTACTTTTTTCTTCCCACATTTATGGTGCTTAGGTAGATTACAATATGACCCGATTTTTAGGGGATTGAAACAATTGATCGCTGTCTTTAAACACTAACCTTTGAAATTACAATATGACCCGATTTTTAGGGGATTGAAAC
>CAYNVR010000090.1:0-5846 GCA_964400715.1 uncultured Sulfurimonas sp. | reverse complement strand
ATTTGTATAGTTTCTCAGGATTTTTTTCTAAAAGCTCAGTCATTTTAACACTTTTTGTGCTACCGAAGTAACCAGAGTGAGAAAAGTATTCTTTGTTTGCTATTTTACCAAGACCGTTAAAAGTAGCCTTAGAAGCATTGATGATAACAACGAAGTCACCACAATCAACATTTGGAGTGTAACATGGTTTGTTTTTACCACGAAGTATAGTAGCTACTTCTGTGATTAAACGACCAAAAGTTTTACCCTCAGCATCAATCAAAACCCATTTTTGATCGATTTGTTCAGAAGTTGCAATTTTAGTAAATTTCATTCATGAACCTTTCTTCAAGTTATTTTTAGTGGTGGAAGTATAGCTTTATAAACTTATAACTTACTGAATTTCAGCATTTTATAAGTTTTGTTGGTAAAAATAGTTTGTAGCTTTTACAAACCCATCAACACTACCACAGTCAAATCTTTTTCCATCAAATTTATAAGCTATAACTTTACCCTGTTTTGCTTGTTGTAAAAGTGCATCTGTTATTTGTATCTCCCCACCTTTACCTGGTTGTGTTTCTCTTAAAATGTCAAAAATATCTGGTGTCAAGATATATCTTCCAATAATAGCAAGATTAGATGGTGCATCTTCTGGTTCTGGTTTTTCAACCATATCTGTTACTTTTATAATCTTATCTTCTAAAACCTCACCAGCTATAACACCATACTTGTTTGTTTGGTCTTTTGGAACCTCTTCAACAGCCACTATTGAGCATTTATACTTTTTAAAAAGCTCAACCATCTGAAAAAGTACACTTTTGCCCTCACCATTATCACACAAATCATCTGCCAAAATAACTGAAAAAGGCTCATCTCCTATAAGTGTTTCACCACTGAGTATGGCATGACCCAACCCTTTCATCTCTATTTGACGAGTATATGAGAAAGTACATTTGTCTATTACACTTCTTATCTCATTTAAGTAGCTCTCTTTTGATGTTCCACTAATTTGATGTTCAAGCTCATAAGAGATGTCAAAATGGTCCTCTATGGCTCTTTTACCACGACCAGTAACTATTGCCATAGTATCTAACCCAGCACTAATGGCTTCTTCCACACCATATTGAAGAAGTGGTTTTGTCAAAACTGGCAACATCTCTTTTGGGATAGCTTTTGTAGCTGGTAAAAACCTTGTTCCATAACCAGCAGCGGGAAATAAACATTTTTTAATCATCATTGGCTCACTTAAATTTTTGTAAAATTATAGTGAAAAAAAAGTAAAAAGTATGTATAATGTTACGAATTTATAAAAAATTAGGAAACAAAAATGTCTAAAAAATATAAAATAGCGATAGCTGGAACTGGCTATGTTGGGCTTAGCAATGGTGTTTTACTTGCTCAACACAACGAAGTGATAGCACTTGATGTTGTAAAAGAAAAAGTAGATATGCTCAACAATAAAATTTCACCCATAGAAGATGAATATATAAGCAAATACTTAAAAGAAAAAAATTTAGATTTTAAAGCAACATTAGATAAAAAAGAGGCTTACGAAGGGGCTGATTATGTAATAATTTCAACTCCAACTGACTACAACGAAGAAACAAACTATTTTGATACATCTTTGGTTGAGATGGTTATAAGAGATGTTTTAGATATAAACCCAAATACAACAATGGTTATAAAATCTACAATCCCTGTTGGTTTTGTAGAGAGTGTTAGAAAAAAATATAACACTAAGAACATAATTTTTAGTCCAGAGTTTTTAAGAGAGGGTCAAGCACTTTATGACAACCTATACCCAAGCCGTATAATAGTTGGTGAAAAATCTAAAAGAGCAGAGATTTTTGCTAACCTTTTAGCACAAGGGGCTATAAAAAAAGATGTGGAGATACTCTTTACAGACAGCACAGAAGCAGAAGCCATAAAACTTTTTAGTAACACTTATCTCGCTATGAGGGTTGCTTACTTCAATGAACTTGACTCTTATGCTGAGAGCCACGGTTTAAATACACAAGATATTATAAAAGGTGTAGGACTTGACCCCCGCATAGGGACACACTACAACAACCCAAGTTTTGGTTATGGTGGATACTGTTTTCCAAAAGATACCAAACAGTTAAAAGCAAACTTTAAAGAGGTTCCAAACAACCTCATAGGTGCGATAGTTGATGCAAACGAAACAAGAAAAGAGTTCATAGCAAAACAAGTTTTAAAACAAAACCCAAAAACAGTTGGTATTTACAGACTTATTATGAAAAGTGGAAGCGATAATTTTAGAAGCAGTGCCATCCAAGGGGTTATAGAAAAACTTGTAAAAGAGGGTGTGGAAGTTATCATCTACGAACCTGTTTTAAAAGATGATGAGATAGACAGACTAAAAGTTATAAAAGATTTAGAAGAGTTTAAAAATCGTAGCGACATCATAGTAGCAAACAGAGTTGAAGAACCCATAAAAGATGTAACTCAAAAAGTTTACAGTCGTGATGTATTTGGTGGAGATAAATAAAGATGCAATTTGTGGACCCAAAAAATGATTTGGCATTTAAAAAGATATTTGGTAATGAAAAACATAAAAATATACTTATATCTTTTTTAAACTCTGTTCTTGATTTTAGTGGTTCAAATGCTATCGTAGATGTTTCTTTGGCAAATCCTTACCAAGTTCCCCGTATCCCAGAATTAAAAGAAACGATTTTAGATATAAAAGCTACAAATCAACAAGGGGATACTTTTATAGTTGAGATGCAAAAAAAAGATTTGGGCAACTTTACAAAAAGAAGTTTGTATTATACATCCAAAGCTTATGTATCTCAACTTCCAAAAGGGCAAAATTATACTGTTTTAAAAAAGGTATATTTTATAGGTATTTTAAATTTTAACATATTTGATAATAAGAGTTATATATCAAGACATTTGATTATAAATCAAGAAACTGGCAAACAAGATTTGGATGATTTTGAGTTTAACTTTATAGAACTTCCAAAATTTAATAAAGAGTTAGATGAGTTAGATTCTATTTTAGATAAATGGATATATTTTATAAAAAATGTTTCCAACCTAACAATGATACCAACTCAATACAGCTCTATACAAGAGTTTAAAGAAGCCTTTGACATAGCGACACAGATAACTTGGGATAAAAAAGAGTTAGAGATATATGATTACATATCTTTAAAAGAGGTTGATGAACTAAATGCTTTACAAACTGCTGAACGAAAAGGTATGCAAAAAGGTATAGAACAGGGAATACAAAAAGGTATAGAACAGGGAATACAAAAAGGTATACAAAAAGGAATACAAAAAGGTATAGAACAGGGTGAATATAACAAACAGATAGAAATTGCTAAAAATTTGCTTGATGTTTTAGATGTTGAGACTATTGCTTTAAAAACAGGTTTAGATAAACAAGATATTGAAAATTTAAAGTAGTTTAGATATCTTTTTTTTGTATTCTCTTATCATTGATGTTTTAAGCTCAAATGGTATGTCATTTCTAAATCTGAGATTTTTTAATTCTCTTTGATAAAACCTTACTAAAAATATATCTATCTCTGCTTTTAAGCTTTCTTCATCTTTTAGAGGTTTTATAGTTTCATCTACATTTATAGCCATTATTTTTGGGTGTTCCTTATCTCCTATTAGTGCTAATCTAAACTCCTCAGCATGAAAATAGAACATTGTTTCATCTATGGTGTCTATTATCATATCTATAAACTCTGGTTTTTCAACCATCGTTTTTATGATAGATAACTCCAAAATATCTTTAAAGCTGTTTTCATTTGTAGATGTTATATTTTTATTGAGAGTTGGTGTTAATTTTATAAGTGAAGGAGAAACTCCAAAACCACCCAGTCTTGAAGCCAAATATGTTTTGTACTCCTCTTGTAGTATGGCAGATAATGTTTTTAAGTAAGATGTCCCCTCATACATACATTTTTCTTTCTCTTTTGGGTCGTTTAGATTATATGAAGATAGTATCTCATCTAAAACAAACTCTATGAAAGGTTTTGGTTTTAAAAACATATTGTTTAACTCTTCTACTTTGCCATTGGCAACCATATCTGCTGGGTCAAGTCCACCCTCAAACAACACAACCCCACCACTAAAACCACTCACACTTAAAAGTTTAGAAGCTTTTAGTGCTGCATTTTTTCCAGCTTTATCTCCATCATAAGCTACTACAACTTTTGGAGAACCTTTTTTTAGAAGTGGTATATGTTCATTTGTCAAAGCAGTTCCAAGAGTTGCAACAGCATTTATAAAACCTGCCTGATGCAACATCACAACATCAAGATACCCCTCGGTTATGATAATCTCAGCTTTTTTATATATCTCTTGTCTTGCATGGTGGTATGCATAAAGCAGTCTTGATTTGTTAAAAAATTTGGTCTCTGGTGAGTTTACATATTTTGCTTGATGGTTTGTTATGGTTCTACCACCAAAACCCACAATACTACCATTTGGAGAGTGTATGGGAAATGTTATCCTCTCTATAAACCTCGCATAAACCTGTTTTCTTTCTGGATTATACCCAACAACACCGCTCTCAATGGCTTCTGCCATTGGTAACATTTGAGAGTTTATAAAATTTATAGTTTCATTTGAAGTTGGAGCATAACCTATGCCAAATTTTTCTATGGAGTTCCAACTAACACCTCTGTCCAAAAGGTATGTTTGAGCAGTTTTATGATGTGTTAAAAGTTTTATATACCAACTGTTTACAACATCCATAACTTTTGATTTTGGTTTGTTGAACTTGTCATTTGTATAGTTTAGAGTAAAGTTATATGTTTGAGCCAACTTTTCAAGAGCTTCTGGGTAGTTTAGCTTTTCATACTCCATCACAAACTTAACACTATCCCCACCAACACCACAACCAAAGCAGTGAAAAATCTGTTTAGATGGACTTACAACAAAAGATGCTGTTTTTTCGTTGTGAAATGGGCAAGGAGCTTTAAAGTTTGCACCAGCTTTTTTTAGCTCTATGTATGAGCCTACAACATCTACTATATCGAGTCTGCTTCTTAGTGCTTCTATGGAGTCTTGTGAAATCATAAAAAGATTATACCAAGTTTAAAGAAACTATGATATACTTCCACCTCAATTTTAAACGAAAGTAGGTGATGAGAATGCCAGGTATTATGCTACGTCCTGATGACAACTTTGATGCAGCTTACAGACGTTTCAAAAAGCAGACTGACCGTAACCTTATAGTTACAGAAGCTCGTGCTCGTCGTTTCCACGAAACTGAAACTGAAAAAAGAAAAAAATTCAAAATTGCATCTCGTAAAAAAATGCTTAAACGTCTTTATATGATGAGACGTTACGAATCTCGCCTGTAAACACAAGCCTTCGGGCTGTGTTTCTTTTAGACACACTTTTTAAACTTCCACTCCAAAATTCATATTTTTTAAACTGTTATTATATATTAGTGTTACAATATAACAAATACACTAAAAAGGTTGTCAAAATGAATTCTCTATTTTTAAGAATGAGACTTGTTCACTGGGTTGGGGTTTTCCTACTTGTTTTAAATGCTTTTGTATTTACAGACAACATCATCTCTATGGTTATTCAACTAGTTATCGCTGTTGTTATAGTTATACATGACATAGATGAAAAAGTAAATGGTGTTGATGCTACCAAAAAAATCATAGATGCACTTGAAGATTTTAAAGCAAACCGTACAATAGATATGGATTTGAAATTTTCAAATGAATATAAGACTATGATAGAACTTATAAATAAATTTATAAAAAAAGTTGGTGAAGCTACAGAACTCTCATCTTCTACACAGCAGATAAACCAGAGTATAAATAACTTAAATAACTCTATGGTGTCTCTTGAAAATGACTTTTCAACTA
>CAYNVR010000089.1:0-5847 GCA_964400715.1 uncultured Sulfurimonas sp. | reverse complement strand
CCAAGGACACAGTGATTTTCAGTCACTTGCTCTACCGACTGAGCTAACAAGCCATCTTTTAAAGACTGAAATTATACTGTGTGGCTACTGAAACTAAGCTTATAGAGTTGAAATTTTTGTTTTAAAAACATCACCTCTATGAGCATAAGATTTAAACTCATCTAAACTTGCTGCTGCTGGGGAGAGTAGGGCGACACTATTTTTAGTTAGGTTTTTATCTATTTGCTCAATGGCATCTTCCAAACTTTTACAAAGTTGGTTTTGTATGTTGTATTTTTGTGCGAGATTTATGAGTTTTTGTTTGTTTGAACCTATGGCATAGATTTTTACATGTAGAGTTTTTAAAAACTCAAAAAGCTCCTCTAAACAAACCCCTTTGTCATCTCCACCAACTATGAGGTGTATAAAACTCTCTTTGTAGTTTTTAAGGGCAATTATGGTCGCATCTATGTTTGTTGCTTTTGTGTCATTTACCCATAGTCTGTTTTTTTTGTCAATAATCTCCTCTTGACGGTGTGGTTCAACCTCAAAACTGTTGATTTTGGAGTAGTTTGTTCTGTCAAACAAAATTTTATCTACACTCATAGCAAGAAGAGCATCTGTTAAAAAAGCACCTTTAAATTTTACCTTAGATATATCTATGTCAAATTTTTTGGCTAAATCTTCATAGGAGTTATAAACTATCTTGTAGGCTTTTGTCTCTACATGTGAGAACTCTTTTGGCACTATGGCAACTTCGCCTTCTTGCATGAAAGATAGAGGTTTTAGTTTCGCATCTGTGTAACCTTTCATATCTGTATGCCAACTAAGATGGTCAGGTGAGATAGGTAGTAAAACATAGATGTTTGGTTTTGCTATGTTTGTGTAGTGGAGTGTAAAAGAGCTTGTTTCAAGTATCCAGATATTTGCTTTTTTATCTAGTTCTGCTACGGCTGTGCCTATGTTCCCACCAGCGAGTGAGCCTTTGTCTTTTAGTAGATGTTGCATCATCTGTGTTGTAGTTGTTTTGCCGTTTGTTCCACTTATCCAGATACTAAAAGGGAAATCTTTTGCAAAAAAATCGTAGTCACTCATAAGGTTTTTGGCTTTTTTTATGAGTGGGTTGTTTGGTGGTATGCCCGGGCTTGTTACCTCTACATCTGAGTAGTTTGCCTCAAACATAGAGGATGGTTTTACTAAAAATCCATTTTCATCTCTAAAAGGTTTTTTACATTTGTCATCATAAAAAGTTACATGTAGAGATTTTTTTGCAACAGCTTTTGTTGTATTGCCATAACCAAAAAGTGATATTTTCATCATCTTATCTTTAAACTTATGAGGGCTAAAAGGTTTGAGAGTATAGCTACTATCCAAAAACGAACTATTATCTTATTTTCCGCCCAGTTTTTCATCTCAAAATGGTGGTGAATAGGTGCCATAAGAAAAACTCTTTTTTTTCTAAGCTTAAAACTTCCAACTTGTATGATAACAGACAAAGTTTCTATAACAAATATAGAACCTATGAGTATAAGCAAAAACTCACTTTTACTTATAATGGAGAGATACCCTAAAAAAGCACCTATGGTAAGTGAACCACTATCCCCCATAAAAACCTCTGCTGGGTGGGAGTTAAACCACAAAAACCCAACCAAACTACCCATCAAAGCACTTGCTACTATGGCTACCTCTCCAACATTAAAATGTGGTATGAGCAGATATGAACTGATGATGGAGTGTCCCGTTGCATATATGATGATACTAAAAGATGAAAGTGCAGCTATGGATGGAACAGTAGCAAGTCCATCTAAACCATCTGTTAGGTTTACCGCGTTTGATGTAGCTATGATAACCATTACCCAAAAAACTACGGCGAAGTTGCCCATATCAAAAAGTGGGTTTTTTACAAATGGGACATAAAGTTCAGTGTTAAAATCTGCGAACATACATATAAAACATGTAACTATGAGTGCAGAGATGATTTGCAATAGAAGTTTTGTTCTAGCTTTTAGACCTGCTAAGTTTTCATTTTTTTTAATTTTTGCGAAGTCATCTTGAAAACCTATAAGCATAAAAAGTACAAGTGTCAAAATAGCCCCAACAGCATAAAGGTTTGAAAATTTTATACTTATGAGTGAAGCAACAATGGTTGAGCCAACAAACACCACTCCACCCATAGTTGGTGTTGAGCTTTTTTCCTTGTGTCTTTCTGGTGCCCAGTCGTTTATGGGCTGAACACTTGAAGTTTTTTTTGCCCATCTTATAAACTTTGGCATCAAAAACAGAGTAAAAAAGAGCGCGAGAAAAAAAGAGATGCCAGCTCTGATAGTGATGTAGCTAAGTATGTTAATGTTTAGTAATTCGTGTAGCCAATATAACAATAAAAAGTCCTATAAATAATATGAAAGAGAAATTATAGTAAAATAGCCTAAAAATTCGATAAAGGGTCTCTTTTGTCAAAAAAAGCAGTATTGGTTATAACAGATGGTATAGGTTATAGTGAAAAAACGAGATACAATGCATTTTACAATGCAAACAAACCAACTTATGATAAGTTGTTTAGTGAAGTTCCACACTCATTTATAGATACTTTTGGGCTTAGTGTTGGGCTTCCTGAGGGGCAGATGGGTAATAGTGAAGTTGGTCATATGAGCATAGGTAGTGGTAGAGTTCTTTACCAAGATTTGGTAAAAATTTCTTTGGCACTAAAAGATGGTTCACTTGAAAAAAATGATGAGTTACAAAAACTTTTAAATTCATCAGATAGACTACACCTTGTTGGTTTGCTTAGTGATGGTGGTGTTCACTCTCACATTGAGCATTTTATAGGTTTGGCAAAGATAGGGTCAAAATATGGTAAAAAAGTTTTTCTTCACCTTATAACAGATGGTAGAGATGTCTCTCCAACTTCTGCTAAAAAATACATAGAACAAGTTGAGCAAAATCTTGATGAGAACATCAGCATAGCTACTATCTCTGGTAGATTTTACTCTATGGATAGAGATAACAGATGGGAGAGGGTTGAGTTAGGTTACAATGCTATGGCAAAGGCTGAGCCAAAAACAGATAAAACTCCAAGTGAGTATGTGGAGTATTCTTACAGTTTGGATGAAACAGATGAGTTTATAAAACCTGTTGCTTTTAGTGATTATGATGGTATGAATGGTGGCGATGCTGTTTTGACTATAAATTTTAGAAGTGACAGAATGAGAGAGCTTGTAACTGCTTTTGGAAGTGAGAGTTTTGATGGTTTTAAAAGAGATAAAATAAACCTACATGTAGCAACTATAACAGAGTATGACAAAAGTTTTACATACCCTGTGTTGTTCAAAAAAGAGGCACCAACAAACACTTTGGCAGAGGTTATATCTAAAAACGGTCTTAGACAACTACACACTGCTGAGACTGAGAAGTATGCACATGTAACTTTCTTTTTAAATGGTGGCATAGATGAGCCGTATGAAAATGAAACAAGAGTTCTCATACCATCTCCAAATGTAAAAACTTACGATGAAAAGCCGGAGATGAGTAGTGTTGAGGTGGGTGATGCTGTGCTAAAAGCTATGGAAGATGATTATGACTTTGTAGTTGTAAACTTTGCAAATGGCGATATGGTAGGGCATACTGGTGACTTTGAAGCTGGGAAAAAAGCGGTAGAAGCTGTCGATACTCAACTTGGTCGCATAGTTAAGATGGCAAAACAAAAAGATTATGCTTTGGTGATTACATCTGACCACGGAAACTGTGAAGAGATGAGAGATGAAGATGGAAATGTTTTGACAAACCACACAGTTGGAAAAGTTTGGTGTTTTGTGATGGCAGATGGAGTAAAAGAGGTAAAAGATGGTGGGCTAAACAACATAGCTCCAACTGTTTTAGAACTTATGGAACTTGAAGTGCCATCTGAGATGGATAAAAGTTTAATTTAACAAAAAGGAAAGTAGATGAAATTTAGTGGTAAAAATGTGCTTGTAACTGGTTCAAGTCGTGGTATAGGTGCTGAGATAGCAAAAACATTGGCAGAGTTTGGTTTAAAAGTTTGGGTTCATTACAGAAGTGGAGCGAAGCAAGCTGATGCCATAAAAGATGAGATAGAAAAAGCTGGTGGTAGTGCTGCTGTTATAGGTTTTGATGTGAGTGATGAGAAAGCTTTTGTTGATGCTATAAAAACTATCATAGATAGTGACGGTGAGCTTAGCTACCTTGTAAACAATGCTGGGATTACAAACGACAAACTTGCTCTTCGTATGAAAACAGATGATTTTATGTCTGTTATAAATGCGAACTTAACTTCAACTTTTGTTGGTTGTAGAGAGTTTTTTAAAAATGCAAGAAAGAAAAAATTTGGTTCTGTTGTAAATATATCTTCAATAGTTGGTGAAACTGGAAATGGTGGGCAGACAAACTACTCTGCGAGTAAAGGTGGAGTTATAGCTATGACAAAAAGTTTTGCCATAGAGAGTGCTACAAGTGGCATAAGATACAATACTATAACACCAGGTTTTATAGCAACAGAGATGACAGATGTGTTGAGTGATGAGATAAAAGAGAACTTCACTTCAAAAATCCCAATGGGTCGTTTTGGTGAACCAAAAGAGGTTGCGGAGGCAGTGGCATTTTTACTTTCAGACCATTCAAGCTACATCACTGGTGAAACTCTGAAAGTAAATGGTGGTATGAATATGGCATAACAAAATGGTTTAAGCTAATTTTGTTATAATTTTGAGATTAAATTAAACACAGGAGCTATTAATGGCACTTTTAGATGATATTAAAGAAGTAGTAGTTGAGCAACTTAGCGTTAGCGCTGACGAGGTTAAAGAAGATGCAAAATTTGTTGAAGATTTAGGTGCAGACAGCCTTGATGTAGTTGAGTTAGTAATGGCTCTTGAAGAGAAATTTGACATCGAAATCCCAGATGATGAAGCTGAGAAGATTCAAACTGTTAAAGATGTTGTAGATTACATCGAAAGCAAATAAGTAGTCTTTTAGACTTAACTTTTCCACCTTTTGGTGGGAAATACTTTTAATAGTCAATGGTTCGTTGGTTTTTAAAAGTATTTTATATTTTTTATGGAGAATTTGATGAGAAGAGTAGTAGTAACTGGTATAGGTATGATAAACTCTGTTGGTCACGACAAAGAGAGTGCTTTTAAAGCTATGTGTGAAGGTGAGTGTGGTATAGATACTATCACAATTTTTGACCCAGAAAATTATAGTGTAAAGATAGCTGGTGAGGTAAAAGATTTTGACCCATCAACTGTTATGGCTCCAAAAGAGGTTAAAAAAGCAGATAGATTTATCCACCTCGGCTTAAAAGCTGCAAAAGAGGCTATGGAAGATGCAAATATTTCAGACAGTATGGACAAAGAGAGATTTGGTATAAGTGCTGCTTCTGGTATAGGTGGGCTTCCAGCTATTGAGAAAAACTCTATCGTTATAGAAACAAGAGGGCCAAGAAGAATATCTCCATTTTTTATACCATCTGCACTTGTAAATATGCTTGGTGGTTTTGTGTCTATTGAGCATGGTATAAAAGGTCCAAACCTTTCAAGTGTTACAGCTTGTGCTGCTGGAACTCATGCCATAGGTGAAGCTTGTAAAACTATTATGTGTAATGGTGCTGATGCTATGCTTGTTGTAGCTGCTGAGAGTGCTATAACTGGTGCTGGTATTGGTGGTTTTGCTGCTATGAAAGCACTTTCTACAAGAAATGATGACCCTAAAAAATCTTCTCGTCCATTCGATAAAAACAGAGATGGTTTTGTTATGGGTGAGGGTGCTGGTGCATTGGTTCTTGAAGAGTATGAGAGTGCAGTTGCTCGTGGTGCTAAGATATATGGTGAGATTATAGGTTTTGGTGAGAGTGGT
>CAYNVR010000088.1:0-5879 GCA_964400715.1 uncultured Sulfurimonas sp. | reverse complement strand
CAAGTGGGAATGATGGAGCAGCACCATCGTAGTTGAACTCTGCTAAGATAATTTTACCATACTGAGTTTTAAGTGGACAAACAGTGTATCCATCAAACTTAGCTTTTGGCTCTTTACCTTCCATAACAGCGATAAGGTTAGCAACCATAATAGGACCATGGTGACGAGCAGACCCACCAGTTTTACCTTTTGGAACACCACAAATATCACCAATACCAAATACATTTTTGTAACGACGATGTTGTAGAGTGTATTGGTCAACTTCTAACCAACCTTTACCACTACCTTTTTGCCAAGCAAGTTTAGAGTTAGCAACAGCATCAACACCAGCCATAGGTGGTACAATATGGATAAAGTCGTATGGCATCTCAACTCTATCTACTTTTTTAATCATATCATACTCTTCTAAATCTTCGTCATATTCACCTTTAACTTCATATTTATGCTCAAAAGTTGCAACTTTTTTATCTACATCGATAGCTACAAGGTTATGTTTAAATTTATTTGTTATGTTTCCATAACGAGGTTGAACCTCTTTTACAAGTGTTTCATTTACAGCTGGAACACCAAAAAGTTTGCCACCATTTGTAGCAAAAGTATAATCAGCAGTTAAACCATCTTGTTTTAAGAAGTCATTGCTAAGATAAAGAATCTTCTGTGGAGCTCCACCACACTTAATAGGAGTTGCTGGTTGAGTACAAATAACTTTTGGCTTACCTTTTTTAGCAGCAGCTTTAAGGTCATTGAACCAATCCCAAGTTATAGAACCACCATCAGCAGTTCCAGCTTCTGGGTCATTTAAGTAAACAGAAGATATACCATTTTTACCGATGTCATCTTTTGTAAGACCATCTATCCACTCATAGTGATACTGTAAACCAGTAGCTACAACAAGGTAGTCATACTTAACCTCTTTACCCGCACGAGTGATAACTTTGTTGTTATCTGGGTCAAAAGTTTTAACTTCATCTTTAATCCATTTTACATCGCTTGGTATGAAATCTTTGTTATCTTTAATGATATCATCAAAAGTATATTCACCAGCAGCCATAAAAACTTGACCTGGTTGGTATATATGTTTATCGTTTGGAGCAATTAGAGTAATATCTGGGTTTGATAATGCACTATGAAGTCTAGCCATAGCCATAATACCACCAGCACCACCACCAACGATAACTATCTTACCTTTTGCACTTGAAGCCTCAGCCTCAGTTATAGAACCTGTACCTGCACTCGCTATAACACCCGCAGCAATGGGAGAGATTCCCATTAACTTTAAGGCATCACGACGAGATATTCCACTTTTTGTTATAGCTTCGTCCAAGAAGTCTTTATCTTGCATATTTTCCCTTTATTTACTTTTTAATATCTATATCTAAAATAGATTCTCACATCTTGTGCTGTTGTAACTGGATCTCCACCAGCAGCAACTGCATCTGCTACACTAGGAGCACCATTGTCACCAAAAAATCCGTTTGAACCAGCATGGTCATAATCCATAAATGTGTATCTTACTTGCATACTAAATACATCTTTACCATCTTTTTGTACAATAGGTTGAGTCCAGTAAGCTTCATAAGCATCACCACGAACAGCTATCTTTGAACCAGCCATAGTGTCTTCACCATAAGTGAATGGAGCCCAGTAGCTAGAACCATGGTTAAATTCTAAACCGAACTTACCACCTGTTGTATTTGGCATTTGTGCACCAAACCAATAAGAATAACCAGCTTTGTCATCTTTTGAACCAAGCATAGTGTAGCCTCTTGTATGAGTTTTTGTCATAGCAACAGATGCAAAAACAATAGTCTCATCTAAGAAATCACTAATCTCATCACCAATACCTTGAACTTTAAAAGATAGTGAAGCACCATCTAAATCTCCAAGAGTTGTCAGTTTATCATCTCTCATACCTGGTACATCAGAACCATGGAAAACTGTCATCATAGCACTATATTGACCATCATCATATAGTTTAGATAAAACACCTACCATATCTGAGTTGTCTAGCTTATCTGAACTAGCATCTGTTGTGTAGTCATGACCAGCATTATCAAACCTAGCTTTTGCATTTGTAAGACCACGACCACCACAAAGTTTTACATACATACCTGGTAAAACATCACCAAGTTGAACTGTACCACTTACACCATCAAATTCCATATTTATAATATGACCTTGTGGTGATTTTGCTTTATCATCATCTCTTAGGTTTATCAAGAAACCATTTGTTGCTGGACGACGACCAATACTTAATTGTGTACTATACCCACCAACTGTTGGTTTCCATAACCAGAATGCTTCTTTAACCTTTAAAGTGTCATCACCTAAATTTTCATTAACAACCCAGTCAAAAGTATCAAGGTAACCACCTCTATTACCATTATTATCTGCTCCAAAAGCTTTGTTAAAAGAGAGAGTTCCTTTAAAAATCACATCTGGTGTTACCTGATAACCCATACCCAACCACAAACGGTTAGAATAAAGGTCATTGTTAGAGTATCTTTTACCACTCTTAGTTTCATACTGAATGTTGTCATAAGATGTTCTAAAATCTACATCCCACTTAATGTTATCAAAAGCATCATGGGCTTTTACTTTACCAAGGTTTTTCTTGATTCTTTTTTGTTTTTTCTCCAAAGACTTAACTTTTTTAGTTAAAGACTTTATCTGTTCTTTCAAGTCTGAAATATCATCTGCATATACTACATTTGAAAATAGACCACCTATTACTGCCATTGATAACAATGTTTTTTTCATAACTTTTCCTTATCTGTTTTGATGATTGTATTATAAAATATATTTATAATTTCTTAAAAAAATTATCTAATATATCTTTAAAAATAAATCATTAATTAACAAGATGGAATGTTACCACTGTCACTAGCAAATTCGTTTACGAAATCATATAGATGAGATGAAAATTTAGTTTTAAATTTTTTACTTTCAAAAAAGCTTTTACCAGCTGGACAAGCTTCTGTCATAACTTCACCAAGTTTACCATCTTCTTTTGCCTCAGTCCACTCATCTTGTGTATGTTTAGCTGCAAATTTTGCACCTGAAAAACCACAAACAGACTTTAATTTCTTTTGGTAAATTCTTTGACCTTTATCTGCACTTGCATAAGCAGAAGTGCTTAATAGTCCTAAACCTATAACCGCAGTTAATGCTACTTTTTTTAATGTTGCCATTGTTCTTCCTTAGTTTATTAATTTAATAAGTGATTATTATATCTTGAAATATCTTTAAAAATTGTTAAAAATAAGATACAATCTATAAAACAAAACAAAGGTGGAAAATATGAAAAAATGTAATTCATTAGAAGAAGTAAGAGCTGAGATAGACACACTTGATGATAAACTTGTAGAACTTATCTCACAAAGAAGTCATCTAATCCGTCAAGCAGTTAAGTTTAAAGATAGTGTTGAAGAGGTAAAAGCACAAGACCGCATAGATTTCATAATGCAAAAAGTTCGTAAAAAAGCGATAGAACTAAACATAAATCCAAATATGATATCTGAACTTTTTACTATAATGATAGATGAGATGGTAGAAACTGAGATAGCAGAATTTAGAAACGGTGGAAATTTTTAGACAAAGGCAAAATGCCTCTTGTCTATTTGTATCTGTAAGTGATACGACCTTTATCAAGTGAGTATGGTGTTAATTCAAGTTTAACACGGTCCCCTGGTAAAATTTTGATATAGTGCATTCTCATCTTACCAGCTATGTGGCATAAAATTATATGCCCATTATCTAACTCAACACGAAAAGTTGCGTTTGGCAATGCTTCAATAATCTTGCCATCAACTTCAATAACATCTGCTTTAGCCATTATAAGTCCTTTTTTCTCTTAAGCAAGAGATAATATTTCAGCTTTACCATTGACAATCGCAACAGTATGCTCATAGTGTGAACCGTGTAAACCATCGGCACTAACAACATCCCAACCATTTTCCAAAATAATAGGATTATCATCTTTTTGACATATCATAGGTTCCAAACAAAAAACCATTCCATTTTTTATCTTAGGACCAGCTTTTGGGTTAGTCCCTTCAAGATAGTTTGGAATCTCTGGTTCTTCATGAGGTTTTTTACCTATACCATGTCCACAAAAATTTCTAAGAGGCACAAAACCACGGTCTAAGATAAACTGCTCCATAAGATGTGAAAGCTCTTTAAATCTCATACCCTGTTTTATGTTTTCTATCGCATAGTAAAGGGTGTCCTTCGCACATGCGATTAATACCTCGTCTTCCTCTTTGATTTTACCAACACCAACTGTTATAGCACCATCACCAAACCAACCATCAAGATTTGTTCCTATGTCATAACCTATAATGTCACCCTCTTGAAGTTTATAATCACTTGGTATCCCATGAATAATTACATTGTTTAAAGAAGTACAAACAGCATTTGGAAAGCCGTATAAACCTTTAAAAGATGGTTTAGCACCATGACTCAAAACATAATCTTCCGCCATAGCATCTAACTCTTTTAAACTCATACCAACTTTTGTGTTTTTACGAAGAAGCTCTAATGCCCCACCAACAATCTTGTTGGCAGAACGAAGTTTTTCTATCTCTTTTGGTTTTCTAAGTGCAATAGCCATCGCTATAAACCAACTGCACTTAGTGTTTCATATTTGCTCATATATATCTGAGCTTCTATTTTTCTCATCGTATCAAGTGCAACTTGAACAACGATTAAAACAGCAGTTCCACCAAAGAAAAATGGAACACCCATACCCTTTATAATCATAAAAGGAAGTGTAGCAACAAGACCTAAATACAAAGCACCAGTAAAAGTTAATCTACTCGCAGTTTCATTTAAGAACTCTTTTGTCGCTTCACCAGTTCTAATACCAGGTATAAATCCACCCTGTCTTTTTAGATTATCTGAGATATCTTTTGCATTAAAAGTTATACTTGCATAGAAAAATGCAAAGAAGATAACAAACAAAAATGTCAAAAAGTTAAAAAAGTAAGAGTTTGGATTTAAAAAATCTGCAATAGCTTGAACATTTGGATTTGTACTATTTGATAAAATTGTCATAGGAAACATCAAAATAGCACTCGCAAAGATAACTGGAATAACACCAGCTAAATTTACTTTTATAGGTATATAGTTCATAACTCTTTTGTTTTGGTTTTGCATCATAGTTTTTTTAGCATAAGTTACCGGAACTCTTCTCTCACCTAACTCTACATAGATGATTATACCTATGGTAGCTAAAACAAGAAGAACTATACCAATAACAGTTAAAAAACTCATAGCACCAGTGTTTACCATAGTGATTGTTTTACCAATAGCACTAGGAATAGCTGAAACAATACCAGCGAAGATAATCAATGATATACCGTTACCCATACCGTTTTGAGTAATCTGTTCACCTATCCACATCAACAACATTGTTCCTGCCAACATAGAAACACTTGCAAGAACTATAAAAGTAGTATGGTCTATAAGTATAGCACTATTGCCATTTGGCCCTGTTAAACTTTGAAGTCCAACACTAACACCAATAGCTTGAACAATAGTGATTAAAATAGTTGCATATCTAATGATTTGCATATATTTAACCATACCATCTCTCTCTTTTTTCATCTGTCCAAGAGAGCTAAAAGTAGCAGCAAGAAGTTCCATAATGATAGAAGCAGTAATGTAAGGCATAATACCCAAAGATATGATAGACATTCTACTGATTGCATTTCCACTAAACATATTTACTAAACCTAGTGAGTCTGCTTGGTGACCAGTAAAAAATGAAGCTATAACAGAAGTGTCAACGCCAGGTACTGGCACATAAGCCAGTAGGCGATAAATAAATAAAAACCCGATAGTAATAAGTATCTTATTTACTAGATTTTTATTCACGA
>CAYNVR010000087.1:0-5906 GCA_964400715.1 uncultured Sulfurimonas sp. | reverse complement strand
TCAAAAAGGGTTGCAAGAGGGTGAGAGAAAAAAAGCTGTTGAGATAGCAAAAAAATCTATACTACAAGGTTTAGATGATGATACAATCTCCCTCATAACTGGTTTAGATACAAATACGATTAAAAATTTAAGATAAAAAAGGTTTAAAATATGAACAGTTTTGGACAAAAACTAAGATACACAACATTTGGTGAGAGTCACGGAAAAGCTCTTGGAGTCATTTTAGATGGTGTTCCAGCTGGACTTAACATAGATGAAGAGTTTATCCAAAGTGAGTTAGACAGAAGAAAACCGGGTAAAACAAAGTTTGAAACTGCAAGAAAAGAAGCTGACAAAATTGAAATTTTAAGTGGTGTTTTTGAGGGTAAATCAACAGGAACTCCCATAGCTATGGTTATCTACAACACAAACCAAAAGTCAAAAGACTACACAAACATAAAAGATATTTTTCGCCCCGGACATGCGGATTTTACATACTTTATGAAATATGGCATAAGAGATTACAGAGGTGGTGGAAGAAGCTCAGCAAGAGAAACCGTAGCAAGAGTTGCTGCTGGTGCTATTGCAAAACTTATGTTAAAAGAGTTAAACATAGAAGTTTTTAGTGGTGTTTGTGAGATAGATGGGATAAAATGTCAAAAATTAGATTATAACTATGCAAAAACAAGTGAAATCTACTCACTTGATAAAGATGTAGAAGAGAGTCAAAAAAAAGCGATAGAAAATGCAAAAGATAACCACGACTCTGTTGGCGGAGTAGCAAGAGTTGTTATAAAAAATGCCCCTGCTGGTTTGGGACAACCACTTTACTACAAACTTGATGGTGTTTTAGCAGATGCTATGATGGGGCTAAATGCTGTAAAAGCGGTAGAGATAGGTGATGGGATGTTAAGTTCATCTTCAAAAGGCTCTTATAACAATGATGAGATAAGAAAAGATGGCTTTGACTCAAACCATGCAGGTGGAATTTTGGGTGGCATAAGTAACGGTGAAGATATAGTTTTAAATGTTTACTTTAAACCAACTCCATCTATCTTTAAAGAACAAAAAACCATTACAACTTCAAACGAAGAGGTAGATTTTAAACTAAAAGGGAGACACGACCCATGTGTTGCCATAAGAGGCAGTGTAGTTTGTGAATCTATGAGTGCTTTGGTTATAGCAGATATGTTACTTTTAAATATGGGTTCAAAAATGGAAGGTGTAAAAAACTACTATGAGCAGAGCAAAAGGTAACATTGCAGAACAAAAAGCTGTTAAATATCTTTTAGATAACAACTTCAAAATTTTAGAACAAAATTTCTACTCCCGCTTTGGGGAGATAGATATAGTAGCCACAAAACAAGATACTCTACATTTTGTAGAGGTTAAAAGTGGACTAGACTATGAAACAGCCATAGCAAATATAACCCCTACAAAACTCTCAAAGCTCATAAAAACAGGTTATGTTTACATAAAAAAACATAACCTCAACACAAACTTCGTTCATGATGCCATCATATTAACACCAACGAACATAGAGTTTATAGAAAATATAACTCTATAAACTACCCTCAAAAGAGTATAAAAGCTCTATCTCTTGTTTCCAGATAGTATCATCTATGGTTTCAAGTATGAGTGGGATGTCATCCATCCTTTCATCATTCATTATAAACCTAAAAGCATCAAGACCTATCTCACCCTCACCTAGTGAATGGTGTCTGTCTTTTTTACTCCCTAGTGGTGGTTTTGAGTCGTTGATGTGCATACCCATAAGGTACTCAAACCCTATTATCTCACCAAAACTGTTCCAAGTTTTGTCGTAAGCCTCTTTTGTTCTTATGTCATACCCTGCTACAAACATATGGCAAGTATCTATACAAACTCCAACTCTTGATTTGTCCTCAACTTTGTCTATGATAGATGCTATCTGCTCAAAAGTATAACCCAAGTTACTCCCCTGCCCAGCTGTGTTTTCTATGACTGCTTTTACACCTTTTGTTCTATCGAGTGCTATATTTATAGACTCTGCGATTTTATCTATACACTCATCTTCACTTATCTCTTTTAGATGACTTCCTGGGTGAAAGTTTAGTCTATCCAAACCTAACTGCTCACACCTTTGAAGCTCATCTATAAATGCCATCCTGCTTTTTATGAGTTTTTGCTCATCTGGATGACCTAAGTTTATGAGGTAGCTATCGTGTGGAAGTATATGTTTTGGTAGTATCCCACTCTCATCAAGAGCTTTTTTAAACTTGTCTATTGTTTTTGTATCAAGAGGTTTTGCTTCCCACCTTTTTTGGTTTTTTGTAAACAAAGCAAATGCTTTTGCCCCTATCTTTTGAGCATTTGCCACTGCATTAAAAACCCCACCACTCGCACTTACATGTGCACCTACAAATTTGTTACTCATTTGTATCCTTTATCTTAAAAAGTATCTTATTTTTTCTGTCTTTGAAGTATGTTACATGTAGAGTTACTTTGTACAAAATATCTACATTTTTATCTTTGATTTTTTGTACAAAACCATCTTTGTTTTTTTCTACATGTAAACCATCATATATGGGTTTTGCCAAAAGTATGTTTTGTAAAATATCATCTGGATACCCCTCATAAAGGTAGTTTTCATTAAACCCAGATTTACTCATACAACCTTTTAAAACACATATGAGATGGTTTATCTCTATTTTCATTACCGAATTACCAGCTTCAAAGAGTTCTAACTCAACAGCTTTATTAGTGTTTCTTATGTAACCCAAATCTCCAAATTTTAGTTTTGGGGATTTTATGATGATAATTTTTGATTTTGTATGCTCGTAGTTTTTTACACTACAAGCACTAAAAAAAAGTAGAAAAAAAGTTAAAAAGAGTTTCATCTATTTTTGTATAAACTTACCACACTTCTTAGACTCTGTTCCACCAAACTCTTGAATCTCACGAGCAGTTTTGTCTTTTGCTATAACTTGTCTTTTACACTCATCTTTTGCTACGCAAACCTCATTTAAACAACCTATATCTTCTGGTACTTGTGCCATATGTAATCCTTTATTTTTTGAAATTATACTCAAAACTTTATTATCCTTTTTATAAAATTTTGAGTATAATAAATAAAAAGAGCTTCTATGAAATGAGCATTATTAGCTTTTCAAATCTACCTTAATTATAAATTAAGGTGTTTACCAATTTAGTTGTAGTTTTGAATAAAATGGTAAAAATATGGTTAGCATCTTTCCAAAATAGCCAACCCTTTTTCATATTCAGATTTATGATTCATATTTAAAAATTTGTCTTTACAGTCAAACTCAATAAGTTTCACATTTTTAGACTTTAACAAAAATCCAAGTTTGTGAGTATCTTGTTGTAACATCTTCTTAAAACTATCATACAAAGAGTTGTGATAAACCCCACAAAGTGGTTGTACTTTACCATCCACAGTTGCTATGGTTGCATCTAAAATGTTGGTATCACTATCTAAAATAGTAGCTATAATCTCATAATCTACAAAAGGTGTATCTACACTAAGAGCAAAAAAACTTTCACACTCTAACTTCTCAAAGATGGAAACAAAACCAACTGTTGGTGCAGATATATCTGTTTTTACATCTTCTATAAAATCTGCTTCAAAATCAAACTTTGAACTCTCTTTTGTAGATATATAAACATTTTGAAAAATTTGATTTAATCTATGTAGCTGGTACTGAGTAAGTGTTTTAAAATTACCAAATGGAAGAAGAGATTTATCTTCACCCATTCGGCTACTTCTACCACCTGCAAAGATTACACATGGTAAAGAAAATTTCATTATTTTGTATTTAATTTTGCTTCTATTCTTCTGTTTTTAGCACGACCCTCAGCAGTTGCATTATCTGCAATAGGTTCTGACTCACCTTTACCAATAGCTACAAGTTTAGAAGGTTCAACTCCATCTTCTATTAAAATAGCCACAACTGCTTCTGCTCTTTTTTTAGAAAGTTTGTTGTTGTATGCTTCACTTCCTACACTATCAGTATGACCAATAATAGCAACAGCATAACCTGTTCTTTTCATAAAATCTGCATAAGTTGCTATGATATCATAAGACTCATTTTTAACTGTTGCTGAATCATTTTCAAAATTTATTTCTAAAATAGCACTATATGCACACCCTTCTGCATTTACAACTGTGTTTGGTTTAGTATCTAAACATTTATCGTTTGCATCTAAAACACCATCTCTATCACCATCAAGAGCACAACCATTTTCATCTACTGCTACACTGTCAAGAGTAAATGGACATTTGTCTTTTTCATCAACAACACCATCATAGTCACTATCTTTTAACTCTTCAACTTTTGTTACAGCAGGAGCCACCTCAGCTTTTTTACCAAATGGTATATTTATACCAGCAGATACAACTAAGTTATTATCATATCTTGCATCGTTATATTTAAGCATATAAAGGGCTTCCACTTTTAAAGATATATCATCCCTTAAAGGTATCTTCGCACCAACACCAGCATCTACAAATACAGAGTCTTCATTACCTGTATCTTTTGTGTAGCTTCCACTGTACATAGTCTCATAACCAAAACCAGCCTTTGCAAGTGGAGTTATGTTCCCAATTTTTTTATATTCATAAACACCATTTAATGCTACTCTTAAAACTTCTGTATCTGCACTACTTGGTAGCTTATTTGTGTTGTAGTCTGCACTAGAATACAAAAACATCAACTCAGGTTTTATATCTGACTTAACATCGTTATACTGCACCTCAGCACCAACAACAAAATAGTTATCTAAATCTATATTTCCCTCTGCTATGTTATAACCAACAAGTGGTGTAACCTCATATTTATATTCACTAGCAAAAGCCATAGTACCAAGTAAAGCTGGTATTAACAACAATTTTTTCATTTATTCTCCTTAAAATTTATCTTGGGTCAGATATGTACCCAGTTATAGCTGAAATAGCCGCAACAGCAGAGTTCGCCAGATACACTTTTGATGAGCGAGACCCCATTCTTCCAACAAAGTTTCTATTTGTTGTAGAGATAGCTACCTCATTATCACCTAGTATCCCCATATATCCACCAAGACAAGCTCCACATGTAGGGTTACTTACAACTCCACCAGCATCAACTATGATGTCAATGTAACCTAGTTTTGTAGCCTCTCTTAAAATCTTTTGAGTCCCTGGTGTAACTATGAGTCTAACATCTTCGTGAACTTTTTTACCATCAAGTATCTCAGCTGCTACTTTTAAGTCTTCAAGTCTTCCGTTTGTACAACTACCTATGAAAGCTTGGTCTATTTTTATCTTATCTTCCACAGCCTGAGTTATGCTATGACCATTTGATGGTAAAAATGGGTAAGCAATCACTGGTTCGAGTTTATCTACATCTATTGTTATAGTTTGCACATAAGTGGCATCTTCATCACTTTGGTGTATGCGAGGCTCTCTTGCTAAGTTTTTATCTTTTAAAAACTCCTCTGTTACCTCATCATAAGCAACTATACCACTTTTAGCTCCCGCTTCTATCGCCATATTACACATAGAAAATCTATCGTCCATTGTTAAATGTTCTATCGTGCTACCTGTAAATTCAAGAGTTCTATACAATGCTCCATCAACACCAATTTGACGGATAATCTCTAAGATGATATCTTTACCAGTTGTATATTTGTTTGGTTTACCATTTAACACAACTTTTATAGACTCTGGCACTTTAAACCAGTTTCCACCAGTTATCATCGCAAATGCTAAGTCAGTTGAACCCATACCAGTAGAAAATGCACCCAAAGCTCCGTGTGTACATGTATGAGAATCTGCACCAATTATCACATCACCTGGAACTACAAGCCCCTTTTCTGGTAAAAGTGCATGTTCTATCCCCATATCTTTTTCATCAAAAAAGTTTTTAAGTTTATGTTTTTTAGCAAAATCA
>CAYNVR010000086.1:0-5946 GCA_964400715.1 uncultured Sulfurimonas sp. | reverse complement strand
GTGACATTTTATGGTCTGAGTTAGATGTACTAGTAATTGATATGCCACCGGGAACTGGTGATGCTCAACTTACACTTGCTCAATCTGTTCCGGTAACTGCGGGTCTTACTGTTACAACTCCACAAAGTGTTTCGTTAGATGATTCTCGCCGTTCGTTAGATATGTTTAAAAAGTTACATATCCCTATCGCTGGGATTGTTGAAAATATGAGTGGTTTCATAGCACCAGATACAGGTGTGGAGTATGATATCTTTGGAAAAGGAACATCTGAGCCAATGGCAAAAGAGTTCAACACAAAAGTGATAGCAGAGATACCAATAGAACCAAGCATAAGAACAGGTGGAGATGAAGGAAAACCTATAAGTTTCGTTGCTCCAACAAGTGAGAGTGCAAAAAGATACTATAAAGCTGCGGAAGATATCTGGGCGATGATAGAAGATATAAATGCTAACGGTGGTGTAGATAATGAAGCTATACAACCAACAACACCTCCTGGTGTAAGTGCATGTTCAACAGCCTCTGCTCCAAAAAGTGGTGGGTGTGGTTGTAGTTAAACCATAGTGAAGGTAGTTCTATACCTTCGCTTAACAACTCTTTAAGTAAAGTTTTTGTAAAATTGCACTCTTAAAAATTATATAAGGATATGTCATGAAAAGAACATACCAGCCGCATAATACACCGAGAAAAAGAACTCATGGTTTTAGAGCTCGTATGGCTACTAAAAATGGTCGTAATGTTTTAAATCGCCGTCGTGCAAAAGGTCGTAAAAGATTGTCAGTTTAAGCGAATTTTATACTTTGAAGCTCCATAAGGAGTTTCAGTATATTTACAGAAAAGGAAAGTCTCAGCACTCTTTTAGTGTTGTTTTGTTTTTCCTTCCTCAAAATGGGGTTCACAAAGTTGGTTTTACAGCTACTAAAAAACTTGGTAATGCTGTAAAAAGAAATAGAGCCAAGCGAAGACTTAGAGCTTTATTTTGTGAATACTCAAACTCTCTCAAAGATGGTACTTACATATTTGTAGCAAAACCTGGACTTTTTGAAAGTTCACATCAACAACTAAAAAAAGAGTTTAAAAAAGTTCTTAGTAGAGCTAAAATGTTCAAAGAAGATTCAGATGCTTAGAAAGTTATTATTGAAGCTTTTGTGGTTATATCAACGATTTTTCACACTTATTGGATATGGAAGTTGTAGATACTACCCAACTTGTAGCGAATTTGCTAGAATTAACTTTGAAAACAACTCAATTTCAAGTGCTTTTTACCACTCTTTTACTAGAATACTGCGATGTAATCAATTTTTCGATGGGGGGATAGAGTATCCAATGTTGGATAAACTCAAAATCAAACCTAAAAAATTAGATATTGATTCCATAAAGTATTGGTTGGTTCCAAATAAAAAAAACCATTATTACATTATAAAAAATTTTTCATATAAAGGGTAGTCGTGTTTGATAATATGTCACCAAATAAAAGGTTAGTCGTAGCAGTTTTGCTTTCAGTTGTGTTTTTTGTATTTTATACAGCAATTTTTCCTCCAAAACAGCCTGTTAAAAAAGCAGAGAACAATAGTAGTGTTGTAGGTACACAAAAACAACAAACACAAGCAGTAGTTGAACAACAAGCGGGTCATAAAATATCTGTTCAAGATAAAGTTTTATCACAAGAATCAAGTAACATAGTTACAATAACTAATGATAAGTTTATATTAAAAATAGACACTCTTGGTCGTATATCTTCAAAAGAGTTGTTGCAAGACAAATTTAGAGATGAGCAAAACAACCATGCACAGGTTATTCCACCATTTGGAACAAAGCCACTTTACATAAGATTTTTAGATGATGAGCTAAACAAAGAAGCTACAACTACTCCATACTCTGCAACTATTTCACAAGCAGAACTTAAAGACCAACCTGTAAAAGTTACTTTAACACAAAAACTTTCAAGTTTAACTGTTACAAAAGAATTGACTTTTTATGCAGATGGTCATTATGATGCAAAAGTTTCACTTTCAAAAGATAAAAGGTATTTTATATATTTAGGTGATAGACCACATGTAGCTAAAAAGCTTATGGCGATAGCTGGTGCTATGATATACACAGATGATGGTGTTGCAAATATCATAGAAGATGGTGAAGCAGAGGGTAGAAAAATATTTACTGGTGTAGAACTTGCATCTGCATTTGACCAATATTTGGCAAACATTTTTTATAACCTTAAAAAAGATATAGCAGTTATAGTTGAGAGAGATTTAAATAGTAATCCAAAAATCTACTTTGATGCAACTCAAAATGTTGAGTTTAGTGGTTACATAGGTGAAAAAGATTATAAAGTTTTAAAATCTATCAATCCTGTTTTAACAAATGCCATAGAGTATGGTTGGTTTACTTTTGCTGCAAAGCCACTTTTTACTCTGTTATCTTACTTAAATGATATCTTTGGAAACTGGGGTTGGTCTATTATAGCTCTTACTATTTTAGTTAGAATAGTTCTTTATCCTCTTACATACAAAGGTATGGTGTCTATGCAAAAGATGAAAGAGTTGGCTCCTCAACTTAAAGAGATAAGAGCAAAATATGCAAAAGACCCACAAAGAATGAATGCAGCAACAATGGAGATGTATAAAAAACATGGAGCAAATCCACTTGGTGGTTGTTTACCTATGTTGCTTCAAATCCCCGTGTTCTTTGCCATTTACCGTGTTTTACTAAATGCTGTTGAACTTCAAGGTGCTCCTTGGATTTTATGGATAGATGATTTATCTCGTATGGATAATTTTTATATATTACCTATTTTAATGGGTGCTTCAATGTTCTTACAACAAAGAATGACACCAAACAATTTTACAGACCCTATGCAGGAGAAAATTTTTAAATATCTTCCAATAGTATTTACATTTTTCTTTATAACATTTCCATCTGGTCTTGTTCTTTACTGGTTTGTAAATAACTTGTTCTCAATAGGACAACAATTCATAGTAAATCAACAGTTTAAAAATGCAAAAGATGCAAAAGAGAAAATAAACAAAAAAATGGAGAAATAATTATGATAAAGATAGAAGCTATTACTCTTGAAGAAGCATATCAAAATGCTGCTTCATCTTTACAATGTTCAGTAACAGAGCTTGAAATAGAGATTGTTCAGTACCCAACTAATGGTTTTTTAGGTTTTTTTAAAAAAAGTGCCATTATTGTTGCAACACAAAAAGCTGTTGAAAATGTTGTTGAAGAAGAGGTTGTAGAACAAAAACAAGAGATAGAAAAAGAAGATACTAACATTGTTGAAGAGAGTAAACCTGTTCAAAAGGTTGAAGAAGTAAAACCTAAAATTTTAAATGACACAATTATGCCAGAAACATTTGTTAGT
The DNA here is from genome assembly GCA_964400715.1 of uncultured Sulfurimonas sp. Taxonomy (GTDB): domain Bacteria; phylum Campylobacterota; class Campylobacteria; order Campylobacterales; family Sulfurimonadaceae; genus Sulfurimonas. The sequence goes on along the minus strand of CAYNVR010000086.1, from coordinate 2,582 downwards.
GACCAAGATGAAGATGATTACGATATAGGTAACGGTCTTGAATATACAGCAGATTATGATGATGAATTTGATGAAGAAGTTGATGAAGAACCTATTGAAGATGAAAATAATTTAGAGTCTATGGAGCAGATAGCAAAAGAGGTTAAAGTTGAGATAAACGAACTTTTCAAATCTACTTGTTTCAACATAGATGAGATAGAGGTTAAAGTTTATGATGAATACACTTTACTCGTTGAGTTTAGAGGTGATGATGCAGCACTTCTTATAGGTAAAGAGGGGTATCGTTATAAAGCTCTTTCATATATGATATTTAACTGGATAAATGGCAAATATGAGATAAACCTTCGTCTTGAAATAGCAGAATTTTTGAAAAATCAAGAGGAGTCTATGTCAAGATACTTAGAGAGTGTTTATGAGATAGTAGATGTAGAAGGTAGAGCTCAAACAAAAATCTTAGATGGTGTTTTAGTTCAGATTGCTTTAAAAGAGCTTCGTAACAGATACCCAGACAAATATGTAGTTATCCGCTCAACTCGTGATGGTTTAAAATATATCATCATCAACGATTACCACTCTTAAACTATGACAGATACTATAACAGCCATAGCAACGGCAAATGGAGTTGGCTCCATTGCCATTGTTCGCATAAGTGGAGACAAAGCTCTACAAATAGCTCTACAACTTACAAAAAAACAAACTCTCAAACCTCGTTATGCAACACTCTCAAACATATATGATACAAACAACACTCTCTTAGATGAAAGCATAGTTATATACTTCAATGCTCCATTTTCTTTCACCGCAGAAGATGTAGTAGAGATACAATGCCACGGTGGTTTTGTGGTAGCTCAAACCATACTAAAAGCAGTGCTAAACCTTGGTGCAAGAGTCGCAAATGCTGGTGAGTTTAGCAAACGGGCATTTTTAAATGGTCGCATAGACCTAAGTGAAGCGGAGGCTATATCTGCCCTTATAGAAGCAAAAAGTGAAGATGCTATCAAGATTTTGGCAAAACAGGTTAAAGGTTCTTTAAAAGAGTATATAGAAAAAGTAAGAGATGAGATTATACATATACTTGCTTACTCAGAAGTTACTATCGACTATGCGGAGGAAGATTTACCACAAAACTTAGTTGAGCAGATAGATGCGAAATTAACGGAGCTAAAAAACTCTCTTAAAAAAACTCTCATAGCCTCAAAGAGTCGTGAAGGGCTTATGCAGGGGTTTAAAGTTTCTATTGTTGGTAAACCAAATGTTGGAAAAAGCTCACTTCTAAATGCTTTACTAAACTATAACCGTGCCATAGTCAGCGACATAGCAGGAACTACAAGAGACACCATAGAAGAACAGGTCAAGATAGGCACACACCTCATAAAAATTGTAGATACAGCAGGGATTAGAGAAGCAGATGATGAGATAGAAAAGATAGGTATCCAAAGAAGTTTAGAGGCCATACAACAAAGTGATATAGTTATAGCACTTTTTGACTCATCAAGAGAGTTTGACGAGGAAGATAAAAAGATTTTAGACCTCATACAAACTTATGGCAGTTCAAAAAAAATCATATTTGTAAAAAATAAAATAGACCTACCAACAAAATTTTGTAAAGATATGAAATTTGATTTGGAATTAAACTCTAAACAAGATGTTGTATCTTTGGTTGAGATGTTAGAATCTATAATGGACACAACAAACAACTCAGATGAGATTATGCTTATATCTCAAAGGCAGATTCAAGCTGTTGAGATGACTATGCAAAGTATAGATGAAGCGAGTGAACCTCTACATATGCAAGAGTTGGAGATATTTTCTTTCCACTTAAACGATGCTATAAAACATATAGCAAGTATCACAAGACCATTTGAAAATGATGAGATGTTAGACAAAATGTTTGGCTCTTTTTGTTTGGGAAAATAGTGTGAAATATATAGCGATAGATTTGGGACTAAAAAGGATAGGCTTAGCATACTCTGCCCATAAAGATATAGTAACTCCCCTACCAGCAGTTATGAGAAAAAACAGAAACCAGGCATCTGCTGATGTTAAAAAAGTTTTAGATGAGTGGGAAGTAGATGCTGTTGTTGTTGGGATACCTATGGGTGGTAGCAGTGAAGATGAGATGAGGCGAAGAGTTGAGCATTTTATGAAACTTGTAGATTTTAGGGGTGAGATTTTTTTACAAGATGAAGCTGGTAGTTCACTCGAAGCTGAGAGCCTTATGAAGGGTGATATGAAATACATAAGAGATGGAAGGGTAGATTCCATCTCTGCTATGATTATTTTACAGAGATTTTTATTTCAACAGTAGATATACTAGTGCAAAATTGACAAAAGTCATAATCATAAATGCTCGTTTGTAAAAACCAAGTGGTGATTTTTCTATGAGTGGAGCATCTTTTACAAAGTATGGTTTTACTTTGTCTGGATGAGATAGCTCATAACTCATCTCTGAGTAGTGTGAGTACCTTTGTGTTGTGTTTATTGCTATGGCTCTTAGTATAATGCTATCTAACCAGTTTGGTGTGATTTTTTTATATAAAATATAACTCCAATTAAATTAATTTTATATTATTCTACTTTTC
>CAYNVR010000085.1:0-6125 GCA_964400715.1 uncultured Sulfurimonas sp. | reverse complement strand
TACACTTCCTGGGGCTGATGTTATGTTTTCTGAGAATATGGTTTGTATGGAGTCTATGATGAGAAAGTTGTACTCTCTAAACTCCAACTCAACTAAGATTTGTTCAAGTCGTATTTCACTTAGTAGGTAAAGGTTGTCTTGGTTTGCTTTTAGTCTGTTTGAGCGAAGTTTTATCTGTGAAGTTGATTCTTCACCTGTTACATATAAAACATCTTTTTTTAAAGAGGCTATGTTTGAAGCTACTTTTAAAAGCAGGGTAGATTTCCCAACCCCTGGGCTTCCACCTATGAGTGTTAATGACCCTGGGACTATCCCACCACCAAGGACATTGTCTAACTCTTTGTCAAGAGATGAGAACCTAAAAATCTCCTCTTCTACAATCTCATTTATACTTTGAGCTTTTGCTTTTGAGGGAGATGTTGAAGATTTTGTTTGTTTTATAACTTCTTGTTGATGCTGGTTTAGTTCTACAAAACTGTCCCAAGCTCCACAGTTTGTACATTTTCCCATCCATTTTGGTGTTGTCATACCACAATGTTGACATTCAAAAAGTATCTTTTTTTTAGCCATAGTTTTCTCTTTTTTGTGGAATTTTACACTATTTTTGAGTTGTTGGTTTAAAATATGTCATTTTGTAATATTTTAAGGTGTGAAGAGATAGCTATTTGCTATCTTCTTCTTTTGTAAAGAGGGCATCTATGAGGCTATCTACAAACTCATATTTGTCAAAAGGTGTCAAGTCGTCTGGTTGTTCACCAGTTCCTACATAAAGTATAGGTAGGTTTAGTGCATAAGCTATACTAAAAATACTACCACCTTTTGCAGTTCCATCAAGTTTTGTTATGATGATACCATCTACACCTATCATCTCGTTAAATGCTTTTGCTTGTGATATGGCTGAGTTTCCTTGTGTTCCATCTATAATGAGGATTGTTCTGTGTGGAGAGCCTTCATGAGCTTTTGCACATATGCGGTTGATTTTTTTAAGCTCGTTCGCAAGATTTGTTTGTGTATGGAGTCTTCCTGCTGTGTCTATGATGACATTGTCAAACCCTTTTGCTTTTGCTGAGTCTATGGCATCGTAAGCTACTGCTGAGCTGTCATGTCCTTGTTTTGAAGAAACAATAGGGATATCAAGCTTATTTGCCCAAAGAGTTAGTTGTTCTATGGCTGCGGCACGGAAAGTGTCCCCGGCTCCAAGCATAACTTTTTTACCTTCGTTTTTGTATCTTTGTGCAAGTTTTGAGATGGTAGTTGTTTTTCCAGCTCCATTTACACCAACTATAAGCTCAACAAACGGTGGTTTAAACTCTGGTTGTGTGTATGTTGTGTGAGCCAAAGTTGCTAAAAGTTTTGAGCGAAGTATATCTGCTGTGATTTTGTCCTGATATATCTCGTTTAAGATAATCTCAACAAGTTCATACTCAACATCTGCTTCTAAAAGTATATCTTCAAGCTCATCTTTACTAAAAGTTACTTTTTTCTTTGGAGCAACAGTTTTTATGGCATCGACAGTTTTTTTAAGTGACTTTTTTATAAATCCAAACATTATTTTTTTCCTAGTGCTTTATCTATCTCTGTTGTTATAAACTCTTCGTAAGTTGCACCTATGAAGTTGTTTATGTAGTTTCCATCTTTGTATAAAACCATAAGAGGTATGGGTGTTTTTCCATCAAAATCTAAACTTTTAAGTATAGCATTTATTAGTTTTTTGTTTTGTGCAGAATTTACAAGTGTATATGTTGCATTGTATTGTTTTGCAAACTCTTTTAGTTTTGCATTTTCTATCCCATCTTCTACCGATAAACCAATTATTAAAACATCTTTTTTATATTTTTTTTGAACACTTGAAAGTGTAGGGGCTTCTGCCTTGCACGGTGGACACCAAGTTGCAAAAATATCAAACATAATCACTTTATCTTTGTGTTCATCTACAACAAAACCATCTTTTGTTTTTGTTACATGTAGAAGTTTGTTGTCTAGTGTTGTAAGTGTAAATTTATTTGAGATTACCTCTTTTTTTACCTCTGTATTTTTTGTTTGTTCTTTTTGTGAATCTTCACAACCTTGAAAAAGTAAAGCCATAAGGGCAATGGCAAATAATTTTGTTTTTAACATATATACCTTCTTGTGATAAAATAAGGCGAAATTATAGCGACAAAGATTTAATATGACACTTACAAAAAACACTTTTAGAGAAAAATGTTTAGATAAACTTAAAAAAAACTCTACTCAAAATAAATACTACAAAGATAAGTTGTTAAACAAAAAGCTTTTAGATGAGTTAAAAAAGGTAAAAAACAAAAAGATACTTTTTTATTATCCGTTGAAAAATGAGGCAAATATAGTTAAAAGTTTGCATATTTTAAGAAAAAACAATGAGATATATTTGCCATTTATGGAAGGTAAAAGTTTTAAAATGGTACCATATAGGTTACCGTTGAAAAAGAAAAAATTTGGTATTTTTGAAGCGGGAAACAGTATAAGAAAAATAGATAAAATAGATATAGCAATAGTCCCTGTTGTAGGGGTAGATGGTGGTTTTCAAAGGGTTGGTTTTGGGAAAGGTATGTATGACCGTTTTTTTGTAAAACTACAAAAAAAGCCATATACAATCTTTATACAATCAACACTTTGTTTCACAACTAAATATATTTGTGATAGTTTCGACATTAGTTGTGATGTGATTATGACACCTAAAAAAACAGTTAAGAAGGGAAATAGATGTTAAATGAGATACTACTTGGTGGTTCAATAGCAACCATAAGTGGAGTGGTAGGATTTTTCATCTCTAAAAAAATATCTAGTGCAAATTTTGAAGTTTATGTAGAAAGTGCAAAAGCAAAAGCATCTGCGATAGAAAATGAGGCTCAAATGCTTTTAGAAAAAGCAAAAATAGAATCTCAACAAATAGCTATCAAGGCTCAAAAAGAGTTTGAAAATGCAAAAGAAAGAGCAAAAGCAGACCTTCATCAAAGAGAAGATGAGGTAACAAGAAAAGAGCAGAACTTTAAGCGATATAAACAAAATGAAGAACAAAAACTTCATGATGAAAGAACAATTCTTAAAGCAAAAAAGATAGATTTACAGAGAAATGAAAAGTCTTTGGAGTTGTTGAAACAGCAGTATCAACAAAAGATAGAAGATGTTTTACATACCATAGAACATAGTGCAGGGATGACTCAACAAGAAGCCAAAGAAACATTGTTGGCAAAAGTTGAGGAAAAATCTCGTGCAGAGATAGCTCACATAGTAAGAAAGTATGAAAACGAAGCTAAAAAAGAGGCCAAAAAAAGAGCTGGTTATATTTTGGCTCAGGCAGTTAGCCGTTTTGCTGGTGAGTTTGCAGCTGAGAGGCTTACAAATTTGGTTCATTTGGATAATGATGAACTAAAAGGTCGTATCATAGGTAAAGAGGGGCGAAATATAAAAGCTCTTGAAACTCTTATGGGGGTAGATATCATCATAGATGATACTCCAAATGCCATAGCCATAAGTAGTTTTAACCTTTACAGAAGGGCAATAGCTACAAAAACTTTACAACTTTTAGTTGAAGATGGTCGTATCCAACCAGCAAGGATTGAGGAGATTTTTGAAAAAGTCAGTGATGAGTTTGAAGAGGCTATCTTAAATGAGGGTGAAGATATAGTCTTAGAACTAGGTGTTGGTGTGATGCACCCAGAACTTATGAAACTCATAGGTCGTCTAAGATACCGTGCAAGTTACGGTCAAAATGCTTTGGCTCATACTCTTGAAGTAGCACATTTAGCTGGTGTTATGGCTGCTGAGATGGGTGGAGACCCAATTTTGGCAAAAAGAGCAGGGTTGCTTCATGATATAGGAAAAGCTTTAACACATGACCAAGATGGTAACCATGTAGATTTGGGTGCTGAGATTTGTAAAAGGTATGATGAAAACAGTGTTGTCATAAATGCTATCTATGCACATCATGGTCATGAAGATATAAACTCTATTGAGTGTGGGGCTGTTTGTGCCGCAGATGCTTTGTCTGCTGCTAGACCAGGGGCAAGAAGAGAGGTTTTAGAAAGCTTCCTAAAAAGAGTTACTCAGATAGAAGAGATAGCAACTTCACATGTAGGTGTAAAACAAGCTTATGCTATAAATGCTGGTCGTGAGGTTAGGGTGCTTGTTAATGCAACACTTGTCAATGATGATGAGTCAGTTTTACTAGCTCGTGAGATAGCAAAAGATATAGAAGACAAAGTAAGCTATCCTGGTGAGATAAAAGTAAATGTTATAAGAGAAGTTCGTTCGGTAGATTTTGCAAAGTAGTTTTATAACCCTTCAAGCAAAATAAACCAAAGTCTTTCAACCTCTGTATCACTTAAAAATAAAGAGCTTTTTGTTTTGTAAAGCTCTTTAAGTGCTTCTTTGTTTATGGGCATTGTTCTGCTACATTGTTGGTGAGTTGGTAGGTAAGCCCTTATAAGTGATATATCACCATCTATTTTTTGAGAACACAAAAAACAGTGTGATTCTACATGTAGCCTTCCTTCATGTTCTAAAAGTTTTACATAGCTCTCTATCGCTACTCGTTTTGGGTTTTGTTTATCCCACAAGTTCGCAGAGTTGTTTAGCAGTTCAAAGTAAAATGTGTCGTTAAAATCAGATTCTTTTAGATGTGTATAAAATAGTTGAGTAAAGTTTTGCCAAAGTTGTAAAAGTTTGTAGTTAGTAAGCCATTTGTACCCTACATGTACAACATCTTTGAGTCTGGCTATGGAAGACTTTGCGGACATCTCTTTTTCATAGTCTAGTTTAAAGCCAAGATTTATAGTTCCATGCCTTGCTCCATAAAATCTGTAAAGAGTATCTAAGCTGTTTTTAGATAAAATAGAAACTATCAAATCTTCCTCTTTTACTTTGTTGAGGTTGACTATGAAACCCTGCATTAAATGCTCCTTTTATACACACTTTTTAAAAAAAATCTCAAAAATATGTTTTTATTATACTTTCTTAAATCTTTAAACTGTATAATGTACATACTAAATCTCTAAATAGACTATTTATCTTTAAAAAGAGATTAAATTTATAGAAATTTCTACAATTTCTACTTTGGGAGTGAAAATGGTTGAACATCATGATTTATTGAGATCGTTTAAAGACAATTGTGGTTTTGGTCTTGTTGCAAACATAAAAAATAAGGCTTCACATAAAGTTTTAGATGATGCAGTTACTGCATTGGAGAGAATGATGCACCGTGGTGCTGTTGCTGCTGACGGTAAAACAGGTGATGGTAGTGGTCTTTTACTTTCTATGCCAGAAGAGTTTATGAGAAATGAAGCACTTAAAAATGGTGTAGAGTTGCCTAGTCAATTTGCTGTTGCGTCTTTATTTACAAAAGATAAAGAGCAGTTAAAAGATATTGAGTCTATATGTTCAAACAACGATTTAAAAATTGTTTTAACTCGTGATGTTCCTGTAAATACAGATGCTCTTGGTGAACAAGCATTACAGAGTTTACCACATATTGTACAACTTTTTATAGTACCAAACACTATAATGGCTACGCAAAGATTTGATGCTTTGTTATATCTTTCAAGAAAAGAGTGTGAACATAAATTTGTTCAAGATAGAGATTTTTACATAGCTTCTATGAGTTCAAGAGTTCTTTCATATAAAGGGCTTGTTATGCCAACTCATATTAAAGAGTTTTATAAAGATTTACAAGATGAAAAATTCAAAATCTCTTTTTCACTTTTCCACCAAAGATTTTCAACAAACACACTTCCAGAGTGGAGACTTGCTCAACCATTCCGTGCTGTTGCACACAACGGTGAGATAAACTCTGTTGAAGGTAATCGTTTTAATGTAGAGATTAAATCAGAATCTATTAAAAGTGAAGTTTTTACAGATGAAGAGATAAAAAGAATTTTACCAATTTTACAAGAGGGTGCATCAGATAGTGCAAGTGCAGATAACTTTTTTGAGTTTTTGATTGTAAATGGTATGGATTTCTTTAAAGCTGTTCGTGCTGTTATACCATCTGCTTGGCAAAATGCTCCACATATGGACCCAGAGCTTCGTGCTTTTTATGAGTATCACTCAACTGTATTTGAAGCATGGGACGGACCAGCTGCATTTTCTGTAACAGATGGTCGTTA
>CAYNVR010000084.1:0-6223 GCA_964400715.1 uncultured Sulfurimonas sp. | reverse complement strand
TTTTTGGTTGTCCCACAGATATATGGCCACCATATCGAGATGTTTTTTAGATATGTGTTGACATTTTAGATTTTGTTTTAAATCTTTTATGTTTTTGTATCTTGTTACATCTATGTTTTGACACCGTTTTTGGTAGATTTTTTTACCCATAGGGTAGATTTTTTTAACCTTTATGGCATCGCTGTAACCAAACAAACTAACAGATAAAAAAAACAAAAACAAAATCTTCATAATTTTTCCTATATCTTCATAAGCATAAGTCGTCTAACAAACAACACAACCAGCGAAACAGCCAAGATTTTAAAGTCTATCTCACTTGCTAAGTGTATGTTTGCAAAAGTATCACTTTTTGTAGCCTCCGCACCGAGTGCTTGCATCTGTATGATTTTAGGGGCATAAACACTGCTAAACATCAAAGCGGTAAATATCACACCAACACTACTACCAAACAAGATTATATCTCTTTGCCCATTTTTATACATCATAGCCTCATACACAACAACATAGATACTCAAAGCATAAAGCCAGTAAGTAAAACGGTTGAAAATCTCAGTCATTATGAGACCTTCGTTGTAATGGTCTATGAGCATATTTGAAACTATGGCATCTGAGTGAAAAATCACCGGAGCAACAAAAGCCCCAAGAACTATAACAGCCCCAAAAGTTGCTGAAAGTAAAAGCAAGTAGCTAAAATCTAAATATATGTTTCTTTTCATCTATATCCTTAATGTAAACCCTCTATCAAAACCACTTAAATCTTTGTAAAAATCTAAGTTTGCTTTGTTTTGAATGTAGTTTTGTATTTTACTCTTTTGGTCATAACCTATTTCACATGTAAAAAAGTTAATCTCCCTTTTTAAGACCTCATCAAGGAGTTGTTTGATTATCTCATCACCAACTTCACCACCAAAAAGAGCATTTTGTGGTTCGTAGCTTAGGTTTTTTTCAAGTTTCGCATCGTTTGCTATGTATGGTGGGTTTGAAACAAGGTAGTCTATCTTTGTATCTACACCATCAAGCAGTGAGCCTTTTTTTAGAGTTATCTGGTTTTGTAAACCAAACTTTTCTATGTTTTTCTTTGCTACATCAAGAGCTTTTTGAGATATATCTATAGATATAAACTTAGCATTTGGCAGATGTTTTGCTAACATTATGCTAATGATACCACTACCAACACCAACCTCTACAAAGTTTAAAGCTTTGTTTTTATCTTCTATGTTTTTTAAAACCTCATCTATGAGAAGTTCTGTTTCAGGACGAGGTATGAGAGCTCCCTCATCTATGTAAAACTCCTCACTGTAAAAACTAACTTTGTTAAAGATATACTCAAACGGTTTGTCTTCTAACCTTTGTTGCACCATCTCAAAAAGTTTTGTTGTGTCTTTTTGCACAACATTTTGTTGGTTTGTCAAAAGCCAAAGCTCATCTACATGTAGATAGTTCATCAAAAAAAGTTGAGCCTCCCTCGAAGCCCTTTGTATCTTTGGCTCTAAAAGTTTTGTTACATGTAAAAGTAAATCTTTAACTGTATATTGCATATCTATCATTTAATCTCAATCTCTATTTTAGATATATTTTTTAATCTTTTAAACCCTTTGTCAAATGTTATAAGTTTACACCTATGTTCTTCACAAAAGGCAAGGTGAAATACATCAAATGAACTATAAAAAAGTTCTGTTTGAGATATAATCTCAACAACCCTTTTTGAGATGTTTTTATCTGTATGTTTAACAAACTGAGACAGATATTTTAAGTGTTGTTTTATCACATTTTCATCTTCTTTTAGTTTTTTTGAAGTAAATGCAAACTCACAAAGTATAAGTTCAGATAAAACTATGCTTTTGTTTAAAATTGCCTCTTCAAATAACTTTACAGATATATTTTGTTGTTCAACATCATCTATATTTTGAGATAGTGCATAGATTAATACATTTGTATCAAAACAAACCATCATCACACATCTCTTCATCTATATTTGTTATGGTATCCATTGTCACTGTTACTTTATTTTTAGACAAAGCTCTTAGTTTTCTAAACTCTTCAAGTTGAGATTTTACATTATCATTTTTTGTTTCAACATTGTTGGCACTATCGTAGATAACAACAAATTTTGCTTTTAGATTTTGTTGTAACTCTTTATACTCTTTTGGTATATGAACTACACCATTTTCTATGGGTGCTTCAAATTCTACGGCATACATTTTGACATCTCCATTATATATTCGCTTCGCATTTTCCCTCTAAGAGTGATTTGTCTGTGTTTTTTATATCTACACCAAGAGCTTTTAGTCTTTCTATGACTGGTGGATGAGTGTAGTGAAAAAATATGTAAACAGGGTGAGAAAGTGGAAAACTTTTGTTCTCTTTTACAAGTTTTTGTAAAGCATTTGCAAGTTCTATCTCACCAGATGCACCACCAAGTTCGCTTCCCATTTTGTCTGCTTCATATTCGTTGTGTCTGCTAACTATCCCCATGATAGGCATCATAATAAAGCTAAGAACAGGCATACATAGTAAAAGAAGTATCATCACCACATAAGGCTCGTGTGAAACTCCCATCTCTAAGTATAAGCTATCTGGTAAGTTACCAAACAAAGCAAACATACCAAAAAGCATAGCCCCTACCATGGCTATATTTTTGTAGATATCTCCATGAGCGAAGTGTCCAAGTTCGTGTCCAAGCACAGCAAGTAGCTCTTTTGTAGTAAGTTTTTCTATGAGAGTGTCAAACAACACAACTTTTTTAGACTTTCCAAGCCCTCCAAAGTAAGCATTTAGTCTGCCATCTCTTTTACTTGCATCACTTACAAATATACCACTGCTTACAAACCCAGTTTTGTCCATCAAAACTTTTATCTCATTGTCAAGCTTTTCATCTTGAAGTGGTGTTAGTTTGTCAAAAAACATAGCTCTAAAAGTTGGGTATAACATATTTATAGCTATAACAACACCAAAGATAAACACAAAACTCCAAAGCCACCAAAGCTCAAAGTTTTTTATGATGGCATATATCCCCCAAACTATGAGAGAACCCATGATGATGGTAGATATAAGAGATATGACACTGTCTTTTACCCACAAACCTACACTTGATTTGTTAAATCCATATTTTTCATCTAAAACAAATTTTTCGTAGTATGAAAATGGTAAAGACACAACAAACCCAACAACCAAAAAACTCATAACAATAGCTACATTTCTAAGTGCTTCATTTTCAAAAAATATGTTATTTTCAAGCCACATCACACCAAAATCTACCCAAGCTAAAAACAAAACAAAATCAACAAGTGTTTGTAACATAGAGATTTTTTCTTTATCTACGGCATAGTTACCAGCTTTTAAAAACTCACTTGGCAACATCAAAACCGCATCTCTTCTTTTTGCTACATTTATGTAGCCTATCTGCATAACACTTGTGTATATGTTTACTAAAACATATATAGTATATATTGCTACTATGGTTGTTAACATCTTTTTCCTTATTTTACCGGTATGGTTTTTATCTTCTCTTGAACGGGTATAACATCATCTTTATCTGTAAAAACTTTTGATGCCAAAACATACAAGCTTCCAACAATAAGCCCTGAAATAATCACCCAAGTAACTACTTTTTTCTTATCACCTTTTAAAGTGTCATAATCATCTATATTTTCCAAAGTTGGTTCGCCATTTAACATAACTTATCCTTTTTATTTTTTATTATCATAGCAGATAATTGTTACAAAAATGTTATATTTATAAAATTAGTTTGACGAATTAAGTATTTTTTTTATTTATTTTCTTCGTCAGACAAAATTATCTCAAAAACAGCACCACTTTCACCGTTGTTATATACATTTAACTTGCCATTACAATTATTTTCAATTATCATTTTTGACATATAAAGACCAAGTCCAGTACCATTTTTTGAATCTTTTGTTGAAAAATAAGGGTCGAAAATATAATTGATAATTTTACTATCAATACCACCACCATTGTCACTTATCTTCAAAATATTTGAGTTTTCTTGTTTAAAAATCTCAATAAAAATAGTTGGATTTTCAACTTTTCTTTCTATCAAAGCATCTTTTGCATTTTTTAAAATGTTTATAATAACTTGCTTCACTTCATTTGTATATGTCAAAATCTCATCACTATTTTTTACATCTATCTTTACTTTTATACCATTATTTTTTAACGATATATCTATAATTTTCAAAACATCTCTTACCATATCTTTAAATGACAATCTATCTTTTTGCTTATCTTGTCTGTAAAAATTTCTAAAATCATCTATGGTTGCACTAAGATATTTTGTAGATTCTAAAACCATATTACAAAGTTCTATTGCACTTTGTGATTCAAGTTTATTTAGAGTTGCTTTTAATTTTATATTTGATATTGGACTACCTATTGAAGATAATGGTTGCCTCCACTGATGTGCTATCATACTTATCATCTCACCAAGTTGTGCCAATCTATTTTGAAATAGTAACTGTTTATCTTTTTCTCTATTTTTTTCAACCTCTTGTAAAACTTTTTTCTCCAAAGTTTTGTTTAGTTCAAATAGTTCTTCATTTGCAACACTTACTAAGTGTGTAAGTGCATTTATGGTTGTATTTTGTGTATTATCTGTAAAATTATTTAACCCTTTTACAAAGTGGTTTTTGTTTTCACTAATTGAAAGTATGGTCATATTTTCATTTAAAAATTCATAACTGCTACCTTGTGTAAATAACTCTCCATAGGTAAAAAAGCCACAAGTTGGTGCCAACTCAGAGATAGGCAAAAGTTCACTCTCTATACTCTCTGCCATAAGCTGTTTTCTAGCCATACACGAATATATAAAAATACTCTCTATTGGTTTTGCTAACAATTTTTTATTTGTAATTTCTCTTAAAAGTTTTATGCTGTCAATATCACCATACCCAAACTGTACAATATCACCCTCATTTACATTACCAGCAAAGATTAAAGCTTCTTGTTCTTTGTCTATCCCAACAACAGCACGAGCTATCTCCATACCATCTCTGTTAATAATCAACGGAAATTCTATCCCACTAGCTGGTAGCTTACTAGCAACACTATCCCCAAGGTATTTTTTATATATATTTATAGCAGAAATGCCATCAATAGTATAAACGATATTGTCTTTTGATTTTGTAACTTTTAGTTTTTTACCTATCGCTTTCCATCCAAAACTATTTATTGTATTTATATATAGTTCTTCTCCATAAAAAACAGCACAAACTGCACCATTGTCATAACATCCATCATTATCAAAAACAAATGTCTTTTTAAATTTTGCATTATCACCTGCTAAACCACCAGCTATAACAAATTTATTTTCTTGTTTTTGAAATTGTTTAATAAATCTCTCACCATTTAAACCTATACCATCTGTAAAAGTTATCATAAGTTTTATATCTTGTGGTGTTTCAAATTTAGCATAAAGTTCCTCTACCACATCGGAAGATTTTGTTTTGTATGGTTGATAATATCTTTTTATTTTTGTTTTATCAAAAACAGAAAATGAGATAAGTGTTGATTTTTCATAAGTGGTATGTTGCAAAATCTCACCACTTGTAGTAGAACCAATGATATTGGCATGAGGGACAATATATAAAATATCTTTTACAAGAGTTTTTATATAATCTTTATCTACAACACCTGTAAAAACCTGAACTAAAATATCATCTTTTTCATCTATCTGGTTTGTAAAGACAAAATTTTTAAGGAGTTCTTGTGTTTTGTAAATTGTATTAAATGTTTTCATTTTTGCTACCAACCACTTCAATTTTGTTATATTGTAGCAAAGTTTTACTGAACAAACCTACAAAAGTTTGTTCAGTAGTTAATTTTAGTTATAGTTGAAATTAGTTTTTATCTTGGTCAACTATTTTATTTGCAGATATCCAAGGCATCATTTCACGAAGTTTAACACCTGTTTGTTCAATTAAAGAAGCACGAGCATTAGTTCTTTCTGCATTCATACGAGGGTAACCAGCTTGACCTTCTAAGATAAAGTCTTTTGCAAATCTACCATCTTGAATCTCTTTTAAGATCTCTTTCATAGCCTCTTTAGACTCTTTGTTGATAACACGTTTACCAGAAACATAGTCACCATACTCAGCAGTGTTAGAGATAGAGTATCTCATATCTGCAATTCCACCCTCAAACATTAAATCTACAATAAGTTTAAGTTCGTGAAGACACTCAAAGTATGCCATTTCAGGAGCATAAC
>CAYNVR010000083.1:0-6238 GCA_964400715.1 uncultured Sulfurimonas sp. | reverse complement strand
AGATGCAAGACCACTCTATGCAAATATATGGGATATGTAAAAAATGTCAAGAAAAAACTAAACAAAAGGAAGAAGATTGATTTTTGAAAATAAATTTATTCAACAAAGAATTGAAAAAGCAAACACTCTAAAAGAGAATGGTTTTAACCCGTACTCAAACAAATCTAAAAGAAACACAACCATACACAAGTACCTAAATGTAAACTCTGATGTTTTCCAAAAAGAGGACAAAAGAGATGAAAAAAGACACTACACTGTTAGTGGTCGTATAAAGTTCCTTAGAATTATGGGAAAAGCAAGTTTCATAAAGATAGAAGATGAAAGTGGAATGTTACAAGTTTATGTTTCAAGAGACAATCTTCCAGAAGGTTTTTACAACAACACTTTTAAAAAACTTATAGAAGTTGGTGACATCATAGAGGTTAGCGGTTACCCATTTGTTACTGGTAAAGGTGAACTATCTTTACATGTAGATAGTCTAAAACTACTTACAAAAGCCATAGCACCACTTCCAGAAAAATTCCACGGTATAACAGACAAAGAGATAAGATACAGAAAAAGATACTTAGACCTCATAATGAATGCAGAGGTTAGAAAAACTTTCCAAATCCGCTCAAAGGTTATCTCACTAACTAGAAGATTTTTTGAAGACAAAGGTTTCTTAGAAGTTGAAACACCTATGATGCACCCCATTCCTGGTGGAGCAAATGCCAAACCATTTGTTACTCATCACAATGCACTTGGGATTGACCGTTACCTAAGGATTGCACCTGAACTTTACCTAAAAAGACTCATAGTTGGTGGGTTTGAAGCTGTTTTTGAGATAAACAGAAATTTCAGAAACGAAGGTATGGATGCAACTCACAACCCTGAGTTTACATCCATAGAGTTTTACTGGGCTTACAAAACTTACAAAGATTTAATCAACATCACAAAAGAGTATTTTGAGTACCTTTTTGAACACCTTGAACTACCAACTGTTCTACCTTATGGTGAGATGGAGGTTGATTTTTCACAGTTTAGTGAAGTTCCACTCATAGAGTCTTTGACAACCATAGGTGGTGTTCCAGCGGATGTTACATGTAACAAAGAAAAAATCATCTCTTATCTAAAAGAGAAAGAGATAGAAGTAAACGAAGCTATGACTTTGGGGCAACTTCAAGGTGAGCTTTTTGATGAGTTTGTAGAAGAAAAACTTATAAATCCAACTTTCATCACTGAGTACCCAGTAGATATATCTCCACTTGCAAGACGAAATGATGAAAACCCAGAGATAACAGAAAGGTTTGAGCTTTTCATAGCTGGTCGCGAGATAGCAAATGCTTTTAGTGAGCTAAATGACCCTGTTGACCAGTATGGAAGATTTAAAGCACAAGTAGATGCAAAAGAGAGTGGTGGAGATGATGAAGCTCACGAGATGGATGAAGACTTTGTTGAGGCTCTTAGCTACGGTATGGCACCAACAGCTGGACAAGGCATAGGTATAGACAGACTTGTTATGCTTTTAACAAATGAACATAGCATAAGAGATGTACTACTTTTCCCAGCTATGAAACCACTACACCACGAAACTAAACAAGAAGAGGAGAATTAAAATGAGTTTTTTAAAAGAATTTGATGAAGAGGTTTTTAACCTTTGTGAAAAAGAGTTAGAGAGACAAACTAACCACTTAGAGATGATAGCGAGTGAAAACTTCACTCTACCAGCAGTTATGGAAGCTATGGGAAGTGTTTTTACAAACAAATATGCCGAAGGTTACCCAGCTAAAAGATACTACGGTGGTTGTGAGTATGCTGATGGTGTTGAGCAATTAGCAATAGACAGAGCTTGTGAACTTTTTGGATGTAAATTTGCAAATGTTCAACCACACTCAGGAAGCCAGGCAAACGGTGCAGTTTATGCAGCACTACTAAAAGCGGGTGATAAACTTTTAGGTATGGATTTAAGCCACGGTGGACACTTGACACACGGTTCTAAGCCATCTTTTTCTGGTAAAAACTACCAAAGTTTTACTTATGGTGTTGAGCTTGATGGTCGCATAAACTACGACAGAGTTATGGACATAGCTAAGATTGTTCAACCAAAAATCATAGTTTGTGGTGCTTCTGCTTATGCTCGTGAGATTGACTTTAAAAAGTTCCGCGAAATAGCTGATGCTGTTGGAGCGATTTTATTTGCAGATATTGCACACATAGCTGGTCTTGTAGCTGCTGGTGAACACCCTTCTCCATTTCCTTATGCAGATGTTGTAACAACAACTACACATAAAACTCTTGCTGGTCCTCGTGGTGGTATGATAATGACTAACGACGAAGATATAGCTAAGAAAATCAACTCTGCTATATTCCCTGCACTTCAAGGTGGGCCACTTGTACATGTAATAGCAGCAAAAGCTGTTGGATTTAAACACAACCTAAGCCCAGAGTGGAAAGAGTATGCTAAACAGGTAAAAGCAAATGCGAAAGTTTTAGCAGATGTTCTTATGAAAAGAGGTTACAATGTAGTTTCAGATGGAACAGACAACCACCTTGTTTTAGTTTCGTTTGTTGGAACAGACATAAGTGGTAAAGATGCAGATGCAGCTCTTGGAAATGCTGGTATAACAGTAAACAAAAACACAGTTCCAGGTGAAACAAGAAGCCCATTTGTAACAAGTGGTATAAGAGTTGGTTCACCAGCACTTACATCTCGTGGTATGAAAGAAAAAGAGTTTGAGTTTATAGCTAACAAGATGGCAGATGTTTTAGATGATATCAACAACACAGAACTTCAAGCAAAAATCAAAGAAGAGTTAAAAGAGTTAGCACAAAACTTTGTGATTTATAACCAACCAACTTACTAAAAAAGGTATATATCATGACTGCTATGGATTTAAAACTTATAAAGATGGTAAGTGACCACTACTGGGTTAAAAAAGACTCAGTAGTAAATAAAATCTCTTTTAAGGGTAGAACTTTTTTCAATAAGTTTGAGAGAGTAGATGCTCCACTTAACCAGATGGTTATAAACAAACATATAAAAGGTGAGATAACTGTTGCTCACTCTATTGTAAATAAAAGAGGGATTGTTGAAAACATTGTCATAGACTACAATGGTCGTGACCCTGAGAGGTTTTACCACAAAACTCAACTACTTCTTCGTGAAGAGGGTTACATAAACTTTACAGCTTACAAAACAAAAACTGAGGGGCATCTTCATGTTTATATCCATAAAGGTCATACAACACTTCAAGAGGCTATCCAACTTGGAAAGCTTATAAGTATGAAACTAGCATCTAAACAACCAAAACAGTGGAAAATGTTTCCAAACAACGATATGCCACCAGAGTACAACATACTTACATTGCCATATGAAGTGTATGCAAAAGAGCGGGGAGCATCTTGGTCTAAACATATGTAATTTTATGGTATGATTATAAACAAAAAAGGTATAACTATGGAACAACAAAACAATACAGAACCAACAAGTGAAAAAAATGAACTAAATGATATTATTTTAAACAGAAATTCAGAACAAGCTGGTAACAAAAAATTTATGTTAGCTATTGCTGGACTTGGTGCTGGAATTATTATAGTAATAATTATTCTTATGAATACTATTAGCTCAGAAGAAGACACAAACTTACCACAAGCAGTACTGCCACCAAAACCAACAACAGATAAAATAAAACCAACACAAAATGAACAACTTTTTGAAGAAGTTGAAGTGGTACAAGAAGATAATGACAACGAAAACCTAGAAAAAATAGCACAAAAATTAAAAGAGGAAACAATCCAAGAGGAAGATATGGTTGAGGATGTTGAACCTTTAACTTTTGAAAAACCAAAACCAAAACCTGTTCATAAACCAACAGTAACAAAAAAAGAGACTAAACCAAAACCTACTCACAAAGAAACAAAACAAAAAGTAGCAACATCTGGACACTTTTACATACAAGTTGGCTCTTTTTCAAAATATGAACCAAATAAAAAGTTTTTAAACTCAATCACAAAACTTGGGTATAAATACAAATACCACAAAGTAAATAAAATTACAAAAGTTGTTGTTGGGCCATTTAAAACTAGAACAGATGCAAACAATGCAAAAAAAGAACTTCGTTCAAAAGTTGAAGCTGGTGCATTTTTGATTAAAATATAAAAAAGGTTTATCTTGATAAATTTTAGACAGTTCACACTTGACCAGTTAGCACCCATAGCAGTTTATGCAAAACTAAAACAACTTTTTGCAGATGAAGTAAGCTACCTTTTTGAAAGTGCTGGACAATCTGAGGGAAATTACAGTTTTATCTGTATAGGTGCAAGAGAGAGACTACAATACGAAGATGACCAAACTATCTACACAAACAAAAATGGTGAAAAAATTTTAAAAGATGAAAATCCATTTGAATTTTTAAAAAACTACTACAAAAATATAGACACAACAACATACAAAGAGGCTTGTAAAAAACTACATGTAGGGTATGTTGATGGTTTCATAGGCTACATAGGTTACGATATGGTAAAAGTTTTTGAACCAAAACTAAAACCTTTTATGGATAACCTAAAAGATGAACTAAACACACCTGATTTAGATTTGATTTTACCAAAACTTGTAGTAGTTTACTCACATAAAAACCACCAAATCTCACTCATCTCTACACTAAAAGAGTATCAAGAGAAGTTTGAAAGCATAGAAAATGAGCTAAAAAGTAACTACACTTACATAGATATGAAAAAAAATATAGGTGATGACAAAGGTAGTTTTGCCCACTCAAAAGAGAAGTTTTTTGAGATGATAGACAAATCAAAAGAGATGATAAAAAGTGGTGATGTTTTTCAAATCCTTATGACAAACCGCTTTACAAGAAATATAAAGGTTGACCCTTTTAGTTTTTACAGAATTTTACGAACAAAAAATCCATCTCCATATATGTTTTTACTCGAATACGAAGATTTTAACATAGTTGGAAGCTCACCAGAGGTGATGGTAAGACTACAAGATGGAGAGCTTCTACTTCGCCCCATAGCTGGAACAAGAAAAAGGGGCAAAACAAAACAAAGGGACAAAGAGCTTGAAGAGGAACTCTTAGCTGACCCAAAAGAGTTGGCAGAACACCTCATGCTCATAGACCTCGGGCGAAATGATGTTGGAAGAGTAGCAAAAGTTGGAACTGTAAAAGTGGAAGATATGATGCATATTGAGAGGTTTTCACATGTGATGCACATTGTCTCAGATGTAGTAGCAACACTTGCAGATGACAAAGATATGTTTGACTTGTTTATGGCAACATTTACAGCTGGAACGATGACCGGAGCTCCAAAGATAAGAGCTATGGAACTCATAGCTGAGTATGAGGGTATAAAAAGAGGTTTTTACAGCGGTAGCATAGGTTACTTTGGTTTTGATGGCAATATGGACAGTGCCATAACTATAAGAACTGCTATGGTAAAAGATGACAAAGTTATACTTCAAGCAGGAGCTGGGGTTGTATCAGACAGCCAACACGAACTTGAATACCTTGAAGTAAACAACAAACTTGGAGCACTCATTAGCTCTTTGGAAGATTTAGACAATGTGTAAACTTTTTGCCATTTTTGGAAACCCTGTTTCACACTCTCGCTCACCACTTATGCACAATATGGTTTTTAAACACCTAAACTTTGATGGTTGCTACACAAGAGTTTTACTTGAAGATGGCACAAAACTAAAAAATACTTTTTTAAGCCTAAAACTAAGTGGTGCAAACATAACAGTCCCACACAAAGAGGAAGCCTACAAAGCTTGTGATGAAGTAAGAGGGTTTGCAAAAAAGATAGGCATAGTAAATACAATAGTTCTTGAAGATGGAAAACTCATAGGCTACAACACAGATGCAGATGGTTTTTTGTATGCCATAAACGAGTTTAAAGAGATTAAAAAGATACTCATCTTAGGAGCTGGTGGAACTGCAAAAGCACTTGCACAAAAATTTTTGGAAGAAAACCTACATGTAGAGGTTCTAAACAGAAGCAAAAACAACCTAACATATTTTAAAAACATAGGGATAGCATCTTACACTTGGGAAGATTTTGAGCTAAAAAACTACGACCTTGTAGTAAACACAACAAGTGCAGGGTTAAAAGATGAAGACCTACCAGCACCAAAAGAGCTTATAGATAAAATACTCTCAAAAACAAGATACACAACAGATGCTATCTATGGAAAACTAACACCATTTTTAAAAGAGTCAAAAGAGAAAAACATACCATTTAAAGATGG
>CAYNVR010000082.1:0-6448 GCA_964400715.1 uncultured Sulfurimonas sp. | reverse complement strand
CAAACCTATGAGAGGAGCCAACTCGATAGAGCCATAAAGTTTGATAATCTCAACACTAACGGCTCTCTCTTCAAAGTATTTTTTTGTGATGTTTACCATTTTTGAAGCAACTTTTAACTCCGGTTTGCTAAGGTCAAGTTTTTCACCTTTTTTCATACCTATGGCAACTTTACAAATACCTCTTTTTAAGTCAAGTAGTCTAACAACATCAAGCCCTTGTTCCTCCAAAGTGTCTAACCCAACTACACCTATATCTGCGGCTTGGTGATAAACATAAGTAGCAACATCTTGGTTTCTTACAAGTAAAAAACGAAAATTCTCAGTTTCTAAAATTAGTTTTCTATCATCAAACTTGAAACTATTACCAAAAATAGTTTCAAAAATCTCCAATGTCTCTTTTGCGATGCGACCTTTTGGAAGTGCGACTGTTAGCATATTTATACCTTTTTATTTTGAAATAATTTATGAGCTAAGCCCATAAATTAGCAGGGACACCCATGTCCCTACAACCCCATAAAGCTACAAAATGTTTCCATTTTGAGATAATTTATTATTGAAATAATATCAAAATAGTTTCTTTTTACAAAGCTTTTTGAACTCTTATGAGTGTTGAAAGAAGCAAAGCAGATTTGTCTGCTGTGTAGCTTTTCATCTTTAACTCACTTTCTAAGAGTATTTGGTGTAGCTTGTAGTATGTTTTTGGTTTTATCTTTAAACTCATTTGAGCTTTTTCATCTACTACAAATTTTGGGGCAGGGTATCCTAAGATATCCATCCCGTTTGCCATACCATTTACACGGATGTATATGTTAAACATATAGAGTTGGGTTATGTAAGATGTTATAGATGTTAAAATTCGTATCTCATCTTCACCATGTTCTATGATATTTTTGAGGTCATCTTTAAAATCTTGTTTATTTATGAGTTTTTTTATAAACTGTTCAAGGTTTATCTCACCTAAACCATAAACCAAGTTATCTATATCTTTTGTAGTTATAGCTCTGTCAAAAACTTTAAACTTTTCAATCTCATTTGCACAAAGTGCTATGTCTAAATTGTGTACATGTAGAAGGTGTGTTATGGCATATTTGTCTATTTTTACACCATTTTCATTTGCTACATGTAGAAGTATATTTTGAGCTTCGTACATTTTTGGGTTAAAAAACCTTACACTCATAGTTGTTTTTGTAGAAAAAGCTTTTTTGTTGTTGTAGCTTTTATGGTCGCTACCATAGTATGCATAAATAAAAAGGTTTGAAGATGTTTTTTCACAAAGTGTTAAAAGTGTTTGTAGCTCTTTTTTTGGGATTTTTTTCTCTGTTTTGATGATTAAAACATTTGTACCACCAAATAAAGAAGCTTGTGATAGATGAGCTTTTGCCACTTCAAAGTTGTACTCATCGTGGTACATACTCAAAGTTGAAGCATCTTCAATGTTTGTAAGCATTTTTGTGTACATATCTATTAGAAACTTACTCTCCCCAAAAAAAACAAAGTTGTTTGAGATGGTTTTGTTTTTTATGTGGTTGTCTAACTCATTTTTATACATCTGCTATCTCACCAAAGATTTTTGCTTTTGCTATATCTACCTCTGTGATTTTGACTTTTACATCTTGAAAAAGCACCACTTCACTGTGTAAAACTATGTTTACTTTTGCACCAGATATTTCGTCTGTTATCTCCACTTTTATCTCAGGGTCTGTTGATGTTACTTTTGCATTAAAAATCTGCTCTATGTTTTGTTCTGCCCATCTTGCGAATTTTCTTTGCATAAACTCAACCTCTATGCTACTTGCTTCTCTCTCTTTTTCACTTATGTTTATACAAAGAGATTCTATGTTTCTTAAAACATAAGAACCCTCATCTTTGTCATCTTTGTTTATAGCTTTTAGCAGTCTGTGAACTATGAGGTCTGAGTACCTTCTTATGGGTGAAGTAAAGTGGGTGTATTCTTCAAAACCAAGCCCAAAGTGTCCAGCATTTAGTGGGGAGTATCTCGCTTGCATCTGTGCGCGGATAATTAGAGTATCTACCTCACTTTCCAAACCCATCTGTTTTGCTTGTTGTTGTATGGCAGTTATGGTCTCTTTTACCGTGTTTTTTATCTCTATAAAAATCCCAATACTCGCTAACTCTTGGTAGAGTTTTTGTAGTTTTGTTTGACTTGGTGGTTCGTGGATTCTAAACACACCTCTGCTAAACCTTTTTGCTGCTTCTTTGTTTGCTAAGAGCATACAGTCTTCTATGAGTGAGTGAGATGGAGTCTCTTGTGCGAACTCTGTTTTGGAGATGTTTGAGTTTTCATCTAAACTCATCTCTAACTCTTTTGAGCGGAAGTCAAAACCTATTTTGAGTCTTTTTTCCCTTAGTTTGTCTGTAACTTTTTTTAGGTTTGTTAAATCTTTAAAAATATTTTCTTCAACACTATTTTGTGGTTTGAGATTACCCTCAAAAAATGAGTCTATCTCTTCGTAGTTAAACCTTCTTTTTGAGTGTATAATCGCTTCATAAACTTCTGAGCTAACCACTTCAAAATCTTGTAGTTTCATCTCAAAAACATAAGAGAGTCTATCTACATGTGGTTGTAAAGAACACAGAGTTTCACTTAACTGTCTTGGTAACATAGGTATGGAGCGGTGTGGTAGATATATGCTAAAACTACGGTATATTGCTTCGTTGTCTATCTCTCCAAACGGTTTTACATACTCACTTACATCTGCTATGGCAACATAGAGAGTTTGAGTCTCTTCGTTCCAACAGATGGCATCGTCAAAATCTTTTGCAGTTACGGGGTCTATGGTACAAAAGTTTAGTTTTCTTAAATCTTTTCTATCTGGGTATAAAGAGGCATCTACCTCACTAAAAGATGTGGCTTGTTTTAAAATTTCATCTGAAAACTCATCATGTTTGTTAAACTGTGCAAGAACTATCTTTTCATCTACATGTGGGTCTTTTAGGTTGCCAAGTTTTTGCATGATGGAGCCATCTTGATTGTTTATCTGAAAAACATCATTTTCATCAAACTCTTCAAGCTCATCTTGTGTAATGGGAACACCTATGGGAAAATCTGTTTTAATATCTACAAGAGTTTTGTTTTTGAGGTATGCAACACTGTAACTAACTGCTCTACCAACTATCTCAACCACAGTGGCACTTGGAGTTCCCCTTTTTCCTAAAATCCTTTGAGAGATGACTAAATCTCCCTCTTTTGCACCGTGGAGTGAGCCTTCTGCTAAATATAGATTTTTTGTAAGTTCACCAACTACATGTAGGTATGCAGTTGAGTTTTGAACAAGCCCAACTGTTCCTGCTCTGTATTTTGAGTGAAATTTGTAAGTATCATTTTTGATTGTTAGGTATTTTTTAGCTAACCATTTTGAGATAGTTTCCATCTCTTGTGGTTGGACATCTTGTTTTGCTAGTCCAACCGTTAGTTTTATGAGTAAAGATTTCATCTACAACCTAAAAATTTTGTAAAGCATTCTCAAAGCTTTCCATATCTAACGCATATTTTTCTACAAGTTCTTTCGCTTTTTCTATGCTTTGTTGGGTTAGATTGCCATTTAGTGTTACAGCAACTCTGACTACATGTAAAATTTTGGATGCTTTTATGTTGTTTTCACCATCTGCATTTTCTGGGTCTTGACAATGTTTTATAATATCTATGAGTTGGTCATCAAATTTCCACTGTTCAAAAATAGTTGCACTAACTTCTGGTGTATCTACTCCAACTATCTCTTTTTCTGCACCCTCAACATCATCAAGTTCTTTGATTGTTTCTAAAAAAAGTTCCTCTTTTTTATCTGACATAATCTGTTGAGCTATAAGAACTTTTCCTATCTCAACTAAAAAAGCAGCGGGAGATAAAACACCAAGTAAACGGTTCTCTTTTCTTAAACACCAAGCAGTTACAAGTGCATGTTGTTTTTTAGATAGAGCTGAAAACATCTCGTTTGTTATGCCATAAGGAGACAAATCTAGCGAAAAACTTTTTTTGACTATACTAGCAAGAGCAAAACCTCTAACTGTCCCCATACCAAAAAGACCAACCGCTTGACTTATGGCGTTTATTTCACGGCTAAAACCATAAAGTGGAGAGTTTGCAGCTTTTAGTATATCTGCTGTTAATAGTGGGTCTTTTTCAAGGATTTTTACCATATCGTTAAAAGAGCTGTTGGGGTTTTGGTAAACCGCTTCTATCTGCATAGCAGATTCTGGAAGTGGAGGTAGCTGTTTGATTTTTTTAAGTATTTCTTCTGTCATTTTTCACTCTTACACTTTGATTTTTCACATTATATTCAATAATTTCTGAATGTTTACAAAAAGGTGTTATTATTTTTCAAATTTTTGATTTAGAGGTACAAATGCAAAGAGATGCTATGCTAAGACAGTTAGGCTATACACCAAATGATGCTCTTTTGAGCCAGATTGAAAAGATACAAAACAACACAGTTGGATATGAAAAGATAGAAAAACATATACTTGATTTACATGACCATCTAAAAGTAGATAACGGACATGTTGCACTTTCAAACTCTGAAAATTATTTCAAAATAAAAATAGAAGCTCCAACACCAGAACTTGCACAAGAAGCTCGTGAACAAGTTGAGAGATTTGCAAATAAATTTAAAGTAGAACTTAAAAAACTAGATGGTAAAGATACATACTATATCATAGGTTTTAAACACTAACATTTAGAGGTTAAAATTTCTTTTAACCTCATTTAGATATAATTTCCCATTAAAAACCAAATTTTAGGATTTCCTCGTGAGCCAACAATTACCAGATATACAAACACAGTTAGCAAATCATAAGTTAAGTCAAGATGATTATGCTCATATAAAGCAGATTTTAGGTCGTGAACCAAACCTTGTTGAGTTGGGTATCTTCTCAGCTATGTGGAGTGAGCATTGTTCTTACAAGAGTTCAAAAGTTCATTTAAAAGGTTTCCCAACAAAAGCACCATGGGTTATACAAGGTCCAGGTGAAAATGCTGGTGTTATAGATATTGGTGATGGTTATGCAGCTGTATTTAAGATGGAGAGTCACAACCACCCAAGTTTTATAGAACCATACCAAGGTGCTGCAACTGGTGTTGGTGGGATAATGAGAGATGTTTTTACAATGGGTGCAAGACCTGTTGCAAACCTAAATGCTCTTCGTTTTGGTAATGTTTTAAACAAAGATGAGGTTTCAAAACATCAAAGATACCTTGTCCGTGGTGTTACAGAGGGTATAGGTGGTTATGGTAACTGTATGGGTGTGCCAACTATTGGTGGTGAGACAAGTTTTGATGAGTGTTACAATGGTAACATTTTAGTAAATGCTTTTACACTTGGACTTGCTAAAACTGATGAGATTTTTTATGGTCGTGCAGAGGGGATTGGTAACCCTGTTTTATATGTTGGTGCAAAAACTGGTCGTGATGGTCTTGGTGGGGCTGTTATGAGTAGTGATAGTTTTACAGAAGAGTCTAAATCTCTTCGTCCAACTGTTCAAGTGGGTGACCCTTTTACAGAGAAACTTTTACTTGAAGCTTGTTTAGAGCTTTTTAAAACTGACTATGTTGTTGGTATCCAAGATATGGGTGCGGCTGGACTTACAAGTTCATCTTTTGAGATGGCTGGAAGAAGTGGTTCTGGTATGATAATGCACTTAGATAAAGTTCCAGCAAGAGAAGAGGGTATGACACCTTATGACTTTATGCTTAGTGAGTCACAAGAGAGAATGTTACTTTGTGCTAAAAAAGGTAGCGAAGAGGAGATTATAAAAATCTTTGAAAAGTGGGATTTAGATGCTGCTGTTATAGGTGAGGTAACAGATACTGGAAATATGGAACTGTTTTGGCATGGTGAAAAGGTAGCAGAAGTTCCTGTTGACCCTGTTAGTGAGGAAGCTCCTGAACTTAACCGCCCTATGAGAAAACCAGATTATCTTGATGAGATAAAAGATGTAACTATAAACGATTTTGATGAGGTTGGTAACCAAGAAGCATTTGAGAAACTTACTTGCTCTATGGAGGTTGTAGATAAATCGTGGATATATACTCAGTATGACTCAATGGTGCAAACAAACACTGTAAAAAAGGGTGGTATGCTCGATGCCTCAGTTATCCGTGTAAAAGAGAATGGAAAAGCTCTTGCTATGAGTGCTGATTGTAATGTTCGTTACTGCTACATTGACCCATTTGGTGGTGGAGCTGCGGCGACTATCGAAGCTGGTAGAAATGTAGCTATGAGTGGGGCAAGACCTTTGGCCATAACAGACTGTTTAAACTTTGGTAACCCTGAAAACCCAGAAGTTATGTGGCAGTTTGGTGAAGCTTGTAATGGTATAAAAGAGGCTTGTGCTGAGTTAAATACACCTGTAATTGGTGGAAATGTTTCACTTTATAATGAAACAAATGGTGTTTCAGTTTTTCCTACACCATCTATTGCTACTGTTGGGG
>CAYNVR010000081.1:0-6461 GCA_964400715.1 uncultured Sulfurimonas sp. | reverse complement strand
TTAACATTCTTTCTGTATGGTCTCTTGAAAGTTCTGGTTCTGTGTAGCTACACTCACCATCTGCTCTAAGTGCAGCTAAAATCATACAAGACTTAACTTGTGCAGATGCAACTTTACTCTCATAGTTAAAAGATTTTAAAGATGAACCCCTTATACTAAGTGGAGCAAAGTTTCCATCTTCTCTACCATCAAGTTTAGCACCTATACTTGTTAGTGGAGTAGTAACTCTTTTCATAGGTCTTTTTCTAAGGTATTTATCACCTGTTAACACAAAATGACCATTTGCAGAGCTCAAAAGTCCACAAAAAAGTCTCATACCTGTTCCACTGTTACCACAGTCCAAAATCTCAAAACTCTCTTTAATACCGTTTGAAGATATTTTTATAACATCTCCATCATCTTCCACAACAGCACCCAGATTTTGAACTATTTTTAGAGTATTTAGAGTGTCTTCTGCTCTTAAAAAGTTTTTTATCTCACTAACACCATCTGCCAACATACTAAACATAGCACTTCTGTGAGATATAGATTTATCTGATGCTACATCTGCTATGGTTAAAACAGCTGGTTTTTTTACACTTTGAACTTCAACTAAACTCATCTTAGTGTTATCCCAAATTTCTCTTTTAGATTTTCTAAAACACTATCCATAGTTTTTGTTATATCTTCCTCTTCAAGTGTTTTTTCATCTGATTGCAACACAAAACGGATAGATAAACTAGCACTATCACCCAAAGATTCATCTTTATATTTATCTACTGGATAAAATCTAACCAACTCATCTGTCGCATTTTCAAGTATAGCCTCTTTTATCTGAGCATAAGTTATTGTATCTGGAACGAGTAAACTTAAATCTCTAAAAGATGCTTGATATTTTGAAGTTTTTGTCGCAGTTTTTAAACCAAACGGCAGTTTATCAAATTTCAACTCACATAAAAATGTATCTTCTAAATCATAATCTTTTTGAACAGTTGGATGAAGCTTGAAAATCTCACCTATCATCTCACCATTTAGCATAACTTTCGCACACTGATATGGGTGAGACAGTTTATGTTTTGTTTCATACTCTACAAACTCTACCTCTCCAACTATGTCTGCTACTTTTTGGGCAAAATATCCAAAATCTACTTTTTGAGGTTTCCCACCATTTTTGATGTTGTCTTCCTCTTTAAAGCCTGAAAAAACCATAGCTATATTTAAAGACTCTTCTCTGTTTGGAGAAAAAACAGAACCAACCTCAAACAGTTTTATGGAGCTATAACCATTTTTACGGTTTGTACTAACAGCTTTTAAAAGCCCTGTTAAAAGTGTAGGTCTTAAAGTATCTAATGTTTTTACAATAGGGTTTAAAAGTTCAAGTTCATCTTTTAATGCTTCAAAACCATATTTTTGTAAAGTTTTTTTCTCATCAAATACAAAGTGAATAGACTCAAAAAAACCACTTTGAGATGCACGATGTCTATAAATAGTTCTTTTTTTATAGTTAAAATAGTTGTCTTCAAGTCTATTTTTTTCACTAAAAATAAATGGTTTAGAAGGTATATTATCTATACCAACCATACGAACTATCTCTTCTATAATATCTTGTTTGTTTACAATGTCGTGACGATACTGTGGAACAGAGATAACAAAACTATCTGTTGAGGATTTTGAAGTATTAAAACCAAGATTTTTTAGTATAGTGTTGATAACTACCTTGTCTATATTTGCACCAATTATATCATCTATCTCTTGTTTTTTAACACTAACTATCTTCTCTTTGAAATTATCTTCTAGCTCTATTACTCCACTATAAGCAGATGAGTTTGAGTTACCCTCTATAAGCCCAACACAAAATGAAAGACCACAATCAAGTTCTGGTTCACTTCCCCTTGATGTTCTATAAAACATAGAATCCGATTCCATTTTTGAGACCATCATCTGTTTAGAAATAACATCTGGTGGAATATAACTAGCTTCTATGATAATTTTTCCATTATCATAATCAACTTTTGAGCTATCACTTTGGCTTACACCAACTGTTGAAGCTCTCTCTTTACCAAAAACAGTAGCATAACCATTTTCATCTTCTTTAAGTTCTACTTTTGCTATCTTACTTTGCTCTTCTAAAAAGAAATCATAAGAATAAGCTCTCAAAATAACACCTGTGCTATGTGTTGTATAGTAAAGCACACTCTCTATATCTGTTTTTTTTACTTCATCTATTTGACTAAGTCTTAAATCTACAATAAAAGATGTTTTTAAATCTTTTAAATCAACAATTTTGTATTTAAGTTTTACATCTAAATCTTTATCTGATAAAAGGCTTAAAAATCTTCCTATACCTCTTTTATCATCTCTATCATTTTCACTTACATTTTTTAAAGGTCTATCAAAAGCAGCACTCAAATCTCTTGCTATACCCATAATACTTAAACAATCACCTCTGTTAGCTGTAAGTTCTATCTCTATTATGTCATCACTAAAAACAGGGTTTGTAGAAACCTCTTGACCTAATTCATATTTACCTATACTACTGTCAAGTTCCAAAATACCTTTTTGACAATCATGCAGACCTATCTCACTAGCAGAGCATATCATCCCCTCAGACTCAACACCACGAAGCTTTACAGGTTTTATGGCCATACCATTTGGCATAGTTGCACCAACGGTTGCTACAACAACATCAAGTCCAGCACGAACATTTGAAGCACCACAAACTATCTGTCTTGTACTTGTTCCTATATCTACTTTACAGATGTTAAGCTTATCTGCATCTGGATGTTTTTCACACTCTAAAACTCTACCAAATACTATCTTACTTGGAACATTGTAAGTTTGTATGCTATCTACTTCAAGACCTATTGAGTTTAATGTTTTAGCAAGTTCCTCAGTAGTTATACCATCTAAATCTATCCATTCATTTAACCAACTTCTTGTTACTATCATTGAAACTGCTCCAACAACTTAATATCTCCTTCAAATAGTGAACGAAGGTCACCTATTTGGTGTATAAGCATCGCAAATCTCTCAACACCTAAACCAAAAGCATATCCACTCACATCTTTATAACCAACAGCTTTAAAAACATTTGGATCGACTATACCACAACCCAAAACTTCAAGCCAACCAGTTTTTGAACAAACTCTACAACCCTCACCTTTGCAAAACACACAAGATATATCTACCTCTGCTGATGGTTCTGTAAAAGGGAAAAAAGATGGACGGAAACGAACATCTACATCACCAAACATATATTTTAAAAAATCTTCCAAAATATATTTTAAATTTGCAAAAGAGACTTTACCTTCATCATCTACAAGTAAGCCCTCAACCTGATGAAACATAGGAGTATGAGTCAAGTCATAATCTCTTCTAAAAACAGCACCTGGGGCTATCATCCTTATAGGTGGTTTTGAGTTCATCATAGTTCTTATCTGAACTGGTGAAGTGTGAGTTCTTAAAAGCATCTCATCTTTGAAGTAAAATGTATCTTGCATATCACGAGCTGGATGATACTTTGGAAGATTTAGTGCTTCAAAATTGTTAAAATCATCTTCTACTATATTCCCTGTCTTAACAGCAAAATTCATAGATGAAAAGTACTCAACTATCCTATCCATAGTCTCCATCACTGGGTGCAATGCTCCAACAGAACTTTTTGAGCTAAAAAGTGAAACATCTATTTTCTCTTTTTTCATAGCTTCTTGAAGTTCAAGTGTTTGCAAAGTTATCTTACGAGCAGTAAACTCGTTCATAAGTGATGTTTTATGGTTGTTTAAATCTTTTGCTATTTGTGCTTTTTGCTCATTTGGAGCAGTTTTCATCTTAGCAAATTCTGCTGCCAAAATACCTTTTTTACCAAACACAGATATACGAATATTTTCCAATTCTTCTACATTCTGTGCTTCTTTGATTGCATCATACCACTCTTTCAATAGAGTCTCCATAATTATAAAATTTTAAAAGGGATTATATCAAATCTTTTTTATAAACAGCTTGATTATGGTTTACAATATGATATAATAAACAAAAAAGGAGCAACTATGTGTTTA
Organism: uncultured Sulfurimonas sp.; assembly: GCA_964400715.1. Taxonomy (GTDB): domain Bacteria; phylum Campylobacterota; class Campylobacteria; order Campylobacterales; family Sulfurimonadaceae; genus Sulfurimonas. The sequence goes on along the minus strand of CAYNVR010000081.1, from coordinate 2,427 downwards.
TTTTGTAAAATTGTAAACAAAGAGATACCAGCAAATACTATTTTGGAAAATGATGAGTTTATAGCTTTTCACGATATTAACCCAAAAGCACCCGTACATGTACTCGCTATTCCAAAGCTACATGTAGAAAGTTTTAATGAGGTTCAACCACAAACTATGGCAGATATAACAACTTTCATACAAGATGTAGCAAAAGAGTTAAACATAGATAAAAGTGGTTATAGAGTTATCACGAACATAGGTGACAATGGTGGACAAGAGGTAAAACATCTACATTTTCACATACTCGGTGGAGCAAAATTAAAGTGGGAGCATTTTAGCGATGCAGATACTAAGGGACATTTTTAGTCCGCTTAGTAAGTTTTATTTGTTCATAATAGAAACAGAACCCATAACTTCAAATGTAGCATTTGAATCTATCTCTGCATGAGATAGTGTTACTATATCCAAAGAAAATCTTTCAAAAATTTCAGCAACTGCTTTTCTTATCTGCGGATCAACTATGATAATAACAGGAGATATACCTTTTTGTAAAACTTCTGCTGCTTTTGCACTTGTAGCTTGTATAAGTTCGTTTATCTCCCCTACATTTAACATTAGGTTTCTTGTTCCATCTTGTTCAACAGATTTTTCAAGTAGTAGTTGTTCTGTTTGTGTATCAAAAGTCAAAAGCCTCACAACACCATCTTGTGAAGAATACATCTGTGTAATAACTCTTGAAAGTTTTGCTCGTACCTGTTCGGTGATGAGATCAACATTTTTTGTAAATTCTGCTATATCTGCTATGGTTTCAAGTATGCTAAGCATATCTTTAAGTGGTATCTTCTCATGTAAAAGTGCTTTTAAAACTCTTTGAATAAGACCAATCGAAGCTACTTTGGAAACATCATCAATAATAACTGGATAGTTTTCTTTAATCTTATCAATGAGTGCTTGAACCTCTTGACGAGTAAGTAAATCTTCTGCATTTCGTTTTATAAGTTCACTCATATGTGTAGATATAACAGTAGCTGGATCAACAACTGTATAACCATTGATAATGGCATCTTCTTTTTGTTCTGGGTATATCCAAAGAGCATCAAGCCCAAAAGCTGGTTCTTTTGTAGGTTCACCATCTATCTCACCTGTTGCCATTCCGCTATCCATAGCTAAAAATTTATCTGGTTGGATTAACCCTTCACCTATAACTATACCTTTAAGTAAAATTTGATACTGTTGAGGTTCTAAATGGAGGTTGTCTCTTATGCGAACTTGTGGCATTAAAAAGCCAAAATCTGAGGCTATTTTTCTCCTCATAGACCTTATTCTTTCAAGTAAATCACCACCTTGATTGCTATCTGCAAGTTTTATGAGTTGGTACCCCAAAGTAAGCTCCAACATCTCAACTTTTAATATATCTTCAAGAGCAGCTTCCTCCTCTTTTGCTATCTCCTCAGCACTTTTTTTAGGTTTTACAGCTTGTTGTTCCTTTTCTAACTGCTCTTTTGTTTTTTTACCACCCACAATATTTTCAACATCAAGTATGCTAAGCTCACCCCTTTCATATTTATATATGGAGTATCCAAGCCCTGCAAAGAGTATCCCAACAAGTCCCATAGAAGCAGTTGGAAGTCCTGGAACCATAGCAAAAAGTAGCATAACAGCACCAACTATCATCATAATCTTTGCATTTCCCATCATCTGGTTGATAGTTCCCTCAGCAAAGTTATCGCCATCACTTGAACTTCTTGTTATCATAATACCAGTGGCAGTTGAGATAATAAGTGCAGGAATTTGTCCAACAAGACCATCACCAATAGTTAAAAGTGTAAATGTTGAAGCAGAATCACCAACAGTCATATCATGTTGGAATACACCTATGAGAAAACCACCAATGATATTTATGAGTGTTATGATAATCCCCGCAACAGCATCACCTTTTACAAATTTACTCGACCCGTCCATAGCTCCATAAAAGTTTGCTTCTTGTAAAATCTCTGCTCTTCTTTGTTTTGCTTGTGTATCATCTATAAGTCCAGCATTTAGGTCAGCATCAACAGCCATCTGTTTACCAGGCATAGAATCAAGTACGAAACGAGCAGCAACTTCGGCAACCCTCGTTGAACCTTTTGTAATAACCATAAAGTTTATAAGAACCAATATAGCAAAAACTATAATCCCTATCACATAGTTACCACCAACCACAAAGTTACCAAAACTGGTGATGATGTCACTAACAGCTTCTGGACCGTTGCTACCCTCACTGAGTATCATCCTTGTTGTGGCTATGTTTAGTGAAAGCCTAAAAAGGGTTACTATGAGTATGAGTGTTGGAAATGTTGTCAAGTCTGTTGGTTTTGGGATGTATAAAGATATGAGTAAAATCAAAACTGCTATCGCCATAGATACCGTTAGCATCAAGTCTAAAATGGCAGATGGCAATGGAAC
>CAYNVR010000080.1:0-6463 GCA_964400715.1 uncultured Sulfurimonas sp. | reverse complement strand
AGAACACTTTCATACACAAAGAGTGTAGAGAAAACCCAGACTACGAAACACTAAACTACAAAACCATAAACTTTTCAACAACTATGATGAGTCCATCTATCATCTTTGGTGTTAGAAAGATTGTTAAAGACAAAAACATTAAAAATGTTATATTTGTTGGTGCTTCTGAGATGAAGTCTCTTTACTTTGCTTTTTTAGGTTTAGATATAAACCTTGTTGTAAGACATGGCACACTAAAATCTACATCTAAAAAAGATTGGTTTCACACACTTGTTTACTCAGATGTTTCTACACATGTAGCTATCTCAAAATATATGTCTGGCAATGTAAAAGAGATAGTCCCTTTTGGAAAAAACACCAAACTAAAAGTTATAGTTCCATCACTTGCGAACAAACTATCAACAAAAAAAAGGGAAAACTCAGATAAGTTAAGAGTTCTACATGCAGGAAGAGTTACAAGTGGTAAAGGTATAGACAATGCCATCTTGGCTTGTGAAACTCTACATGTAAACAACATAGAGTTCATCTTCAACAACTATGGTCCAGCAGACAAAAAGTATGAAACCCAACTAAAAGAGTTGTTAGATAGCATAGACTATAAAGAAAAAGTTCACATAAACGGTTTTACAGATAGCATATATGATGAATATATGAAACACGATATTTTTTTGTTCCCTACACCAGATGAGGGGTATGGAAATGTTATGATGGAGTCCATATCTCACGGGATTATTGTTTTAGCATTTGACAACACTGCCATAAGCAACTTTGGAGAGATGGGCTTTCACATACACCTTGTAGAAGATGGCTCACTTCAAGCTCTAAAAGATAGACTTTTATATATCGCCAACAACATAGAAAAGGAAAAAGAGTTAGCACAGCAAAATGTTAAAAAAGCAAAAGAGGTTTTTTCAACAAAAAGAGAGGCTATGGAGTATATTGAGTTATTAGTTTAAACTATTTTTGGTATTATTTTAAAAAATAATATTCAGGAGAAATGTATATGTTTAAATTAATACTTTCTATGTTAATAGTTCAAGGCTTATGGGCAAAAGAGTTTGCCCCAAATTCAGACTGTAAAAAGTGTCATACAGAGATTTACAAAGAGTTTTACGGCTCTGTTCATGCGAACTCAACTCCACAAAAAGACCCTATACACAATGCAGTTTGGCAAAAACATCCACAAAAAAAACAAAACAAATACGGCTGTGGAAAATGCCACACTCCAACAGCTCAAAAGTTTTCTGTTCCAACAGCAGATAGTCAAAAACATCAAGATGGGATTAGTTGTGCATACTGCCACCGTATAGAGTCTATAAAACACCATCCAAAATCAAATATCAACATAACAACAGATACTCCAAAGGCTTATTTTGGAACAAGAAAAGAACATATAGCTTCACCATATCATAAAATCATTACAACAGGTAATGAACATATGCGAAACGGAAATGTATGTATAGGTTGTCACTCACACAAGATGAACAAACATAAACTAAATGTATGTTCAACAAACATTAAAAATGAGATGGACAAAGCAAACTGTGTAAGTTGCCATATGCCAAAAGTAAAAGGTAGTGTATCTATACTACACAAAACAAAAGACCATACTTTCCACGGTTTTGCAGGAACTCATTACCACCCAGAGATGTTAGCAAAATATGTTTCCATAAAACTAAACAAACAAAACAAAGGTTTTAACATAGAGGTTAAAAACCACTCATCTCATGCTTTGTTACTCCACCCTTTAAGAGTTGGTGTTTTAAAAGTATCTGTAACAAGAGATGGCAAAACTACAAAACTAAAAAATGAGATTTTTGTAAGAGTGATAGGAAAAGACAAAAAACCAGCTATGCCATGGAGTGCTACTTCAACACTAAAAGATACAGTGATAAAAGCAGATGAAAACAGAGTTATAAACTATAACTTTGAGCTTAAAAAAGGGGACAAAGTTGATGTAGTTCTTGGTTGGTTTTTAGTAAATCCAAAAGCTGTGAAAAAACTAAATCTTCAAGATGAAAAAATAGCTACAAAATTTATAACTTTCAAAAAAGAGAGTTTTAAGTTTTAATGGCAAAGTACATCATACTAGATACAGAAACAACCGGAGCAGATGAAGAAGATAGAATCATACAACTAGGTTTTATGGTTTTATCTTCACAAGGTGTAGAGGTTTACAACGAGCTTTGTTCCTCTGAAATACCTATCAAATATGGAGCTATGGAGGTTCACAACATAGTTCCAGAGATGGTAGAAAATAAGCCTACATGTACACAAACACAAGCCTACAAAAAACTACTAGAACTAAACACACAAGAAAATTATCTTATCATACACAATGCCCCTTTTGACATAGGTATGCTTCAAAAAGAGGGGTTTGAAGTTTGTATGAAAGTTATAGATACTCTAAGAGTAGCTAAACATATATTTGAAGATGAAGAGGCTCACAGACTACAATTTTTCAGATACAAACTAGGGCTTTACAAACTTGAAGATGAGGAAGCAAAAAAACTAAATATAGTTGTAAAAGCTCACGATGCCATAGGTGATGTTTTGGTTTTAAAACTATTTTTAACAGAACTAAAAAAAGAGGTTTTAAAAAAATACCCAAATGAAAACCCTGTTGAAAAGATGGTAGAACTTACAAACAAACCTGTTTTTGTAAAAACATTTAGGTTTGGAAAATACAAAGGTGAAAAACTTGAAGATGTAGCCATAAAAGATAAAGGGTATCTAAACTGGATGTTAAAGTCTATGGAAAATTTAGATGAAGATTTAAGATACTCAATAAACTCTGTTTTGTAATTATTAATATACTTTTTGTATAATGGGTAAATTTTATTTTAAGGAAAGTCTATGGAACTTATCTCTAACTTGTTACCGTTTATATTTTTAATAGCGGTTATGTATTTTGTTATTATCCGTCCTCAACAAAAAGAGGCACAACAAAAAGAGGAGATGATAAACTCTCTTAAAAAAGGTGATAAAGTTATCACAACTGGTGGTTTTATAGTTGTTGTTTACAAAGTTGAAGAAAACTTTTTTAGTGTGAAAATGAATGATGATACTATCGTAAAAATCACAAAAGACTCTATCGCAAGAAAGTATGAGGATGCAGTTTAATTTTCGTTTAGTTATATTCGCTGTTGCGATAGTTTTTGGTGTGTTTTTCTCTTTACCATCACTTTTGCAAACTACTGATGGTAAAAAGATAACACTTGGACTTGACCTTCAAGGTGGGCTTCATATGCTCCTTGGGGTTAAAACAGATGAAGCAGTTAAATCTCGTATAAAATCTATCTCTGCAAGCATAAAACACTACACTCAAAGAGAAGACATCTACATAGAAAATCTTACATTTGATGACAAAAAGATAACTTTTGAAGTTTTAGACAAAGATGATTTGCCAAAACTTCAAAAATATATCTCAGATATGGAAGGTGTAGAGCTACATGTAGATGGTGAAAACATAAGTTTAAACCTCACTAAAAAAGAGATAGAAAAAACTAAAAAACTGGCTATCGACCAAGCGATAGAGACTATAAGAAACAGACTTGACCAGTTTGGTTTGGCTGAACCTTTGGTTGCAAAACAGGGGCAAGATAAAATTTTGGTTGAGTTAGCTGGTATAAAATCTGCACAAGATGAACAAAGAGCAAGGGAGCTTATATCTCGTGCTGCGAAACTTGAACTTATGGCAGTAGATGAGAACAGAAATGGTCGTGTGATGACTATGACTCAAAGTGATGCTGAGGCTTATGGAGATGTTATCTTAGAAGATGCAAAAAATCCAAATCTAAAATACTTAGTTCATGAGATACCTATCTTAGATGGTTCTATGCTTACAAATGCAAATGTTGGGTTTGACAGAAACAACCGTCCACTTATCACATTTACACTAAATGCAGAGGGTGCAGATATATTTGGCGACTTTACAGGTAGAAATGTTGGAAAAAGACTTGCCATAGTTTTAGATGGCAAAGTTTACTCCGCTCCAAACATAAATGAAAGGATAGGTGGAGGAAGTGGGCAAATCTCTGGAAACTACACAGTTTTAGAAGCAAAAGATTTAGCCATAGCTCTTCGTTCAGGAGCATTACTTGCACCAATATACCTTATGGAAAAAAGAAGTGTAGGGCCGAGTTTGGGAGCAGATAGCATAAAAGCGAGTATGATAGCACTTGCTGGTGGTTTTGTGCTTGTTATAGTTTTTATGGTTATCTACTACCGTATGGCAGGGGTTATAGCAAATGTAGCACTTATCGCAAACTTATTTATCATCTTAGCTGTTATGAGTTTGTTTGGTGCGACACTTACTCTACCTGGTATGGCTGGTATAGTCTTGACTGTTGGTATGGCAGTAGATGCAAATGTTATCATATCTGAGAGGATAAGAGAGCTCATACACGAGGGGGTTTCTATGCACAAAGCCATAGAAGATGGCTACTCAAATGCTATGAGAGCTATCTTAGATGCGAACATAACTACACTTATAGCTTCTGTTGTTTTATATGCTTATGGAACAGGTGCTATAAAAGGTTTTGCTATAACTATGAGTATAGGTATTTTAGCTTCTATGGTTACTGCTATACTTGGAACACACGGTATCTACCAGATGTTAGAGAAAAAAATCTCTAAAAGCAAAAACAACCTTTTTTGGTTTGGTATAAAGGGGTAGGTATGGAGTTTTTTAAATATACAAAAACCTTTAATTTTATGGGTAAATCAAAATTTGCTTTGATGTTTTCTGTGTTGATGGTTGTTGGTTCATACATCATACTTGCTACAAAAGGTTTAAACTACGGGATAGATTTTGCAGGTGGAACAGTTGTTCAAGTAAAGTATGACAAACAAGCTGATTTGGACAAGATAAGAGAGAGCCTAAAAGGTAATAAGCTTTTTGATGGTGCTACCATAACAGAGTTTGGCTCACCAGATGAGATAATTATAAAGATGAAAACATCAACTTCTGATGTTAAGGTAGATATTGGCGATGTAACTGCTAACTCCCTAAAAGGGACAGGAAACTTTGAGGTTCGTCGTGTAGATATAGTTGGGCCAAAAGTTGGAAATGAACTAAAAGAAAAAGGTATTATGTCTTTGGTTCTTGCGATAGTTGGGATTTTAATCTATGTTGCTTTTAGATTTGAGTGGAGATTTGCCGTTGCTTCCATAGTAGCACTCATACACGATGTCTCCATAGCAGCTGGTGCGGTTGCACTTTTTAGCATAGATGTAAACTTGGATGTTTTAGCAGCACTTTTAACTATACTTGGTTACTCACTAAACGATACCATAATAGTTTTTGACCGTATCCGTGAAGGGATAGTTGGTAGCAAAAATGTAAAACTTGCGGAGATTATAAACGAGTCTGTTACAAGAACTTTGGCAAGAACAACTCTTACATCTTTGACTACATTTTTTGTTGTTTTAACTCTGTTTATGTTTGGTGGTGAGATAATCCATGCTTTTGCATTTACACTTTTAGTAGGTGTGATAGTGGGAACATACTCATCTATATTTGTAGCATCACCTATCTTGATGTGGTTTGGTTTTGATGTAAAAAAATACCACATAAAACTTGCTGAAAAACAAAAAAGAGAAGCCGAAAAAGAGAGAATGAGAGCTCAGTTTGAAAACGGAATGGTTTAATTTATTTATAGGAGTTTGGTACTATGGCAGATGGAGCAGTTGAGTTAAAAAAAGTAAGAGCATACCTTACTCATATGGTTAAAAACAAAGGTAGTGATTTACACATAAAAGCTGGTTCAGTTTTTAGAGCAAGGATTCAAGGAAGCATAAAGAAACTTGGAAAAGATGTTTTTACAGCAGAACAAGCAGAAGCTTTTGCACAAGAGTTACTTGGTGATAGATATGAAGAGTTTGTGGAGAACAAAGAGATGGATATGGTTTATCCATTTGACGATAAAACTCGTTTTCGTGTAAACTTATTTTTTCAGATGAATGGTATATCTGGTGTTTTTCGTGTGATTCCACTTGAAATACCAGAACTCTCAAAGCTAAACCTTCCAGAAGTTATTAATAAATTTACAGAAGTGGAAAGGGGACTAGTACTTGTAACAGGTGTAACAGGTAGTGGTAAATCTACAACTCTTGCAGCGATAATAAGTGAGATAAACAGAACAAAACAAAAACATATTATTACCATAGAAGACCCAATAGAGTTTGTGCATAAAGATAACAACAGCATTGTAAATCAAAGGTCAGTTGGTCAAGATACACTCTCGTTTGGTGCCGCATTAAAATCTGCACTTCGTGAAGACCCAGATATCATACTAGTTGGTGAGATGAGGGATATGGAGACTATAAACTTAGCACTTCATGCAGCAGATACGGGACACCTTGTTTTCTCTACACTTCACACCATAGATGCAAAAGAGACTATCAACCGTATTATCTCAACATTTCCAACAGAGGAGCAAAACCGTGTAAGACTTTCTCT
>CAYNVR010000079.1:0-6488 GCA_964400715.1 uncultured Sulfurimonas sp. | reverse complement strand
TGACTATACTCCAAAACCTTATGAAGAGTGGAAAGCAAGTGACTGGCCAAGAACTTACCAAAACCCAACATACAAAAATATGTTCGCAGCTGGTATCGCTTTTGCACCACCACATATCATCTCTAAACCGATGAGTTCACCAAATGGAACTCCTATCAACCCAACTCCACCAAGAACTGGTATGCCATCTGGTATCATCGGTAAAGCGGTTGCTCACTCTGTTTGTGACCTTATCAAAAAAGGTGAAAATGCTCATCTTCATGAAGCAAGTATGGCTGAGATGGGAGCTGCTTGTGTTGCTTCTGCTGGTAAAGGTGTATTTAGTGGTCAAGCAGCAGCTATGACTGTTTACCCAGTTGTTCCAGACTTTGAAAAATACCCAGGAACAGGTCGTGATACAGACTACACTTTTGGTGAGATAGGTCTAGCAGGTCACTGGATTAAACATATCCTTCACTATCTGTTTATCTACAAAGCTAAACTTAATCCAGGTTGGACTTTAATCCCAGAATAGAAAATAAAAAGGAAAACTTATGAAAAAAGAAGAATTAAACTTTGAAAAAACAGAACAATTTACACTAACAATGATACCAGGTTCATTTGCAAGAAAGATGCGTACTTGTGTTATCTGGCAATTTATTAGATTTGTTGTTATAAATCTTAAAATGATAATAGTGGTTCAAAAAAGTCACTAAATCTACTACAAGAGGGGTTTTACCCCCTCCTCCTCTTTTTTAAGGCTACAAAATGGTTAAAGACCTCATAAAATACCCAACTCCACTTAGTTTACAGTATGCAACAGATGTTAGAGTTTTTGACAAAGAGTTGTTTTCTTTGATAGATAATCTAAAAGATACTATAAAAGAAAATAATTTAGAAGGGCTTAGTGCTTTTCAGATAGGAAACTACTACAATGTAATAGTTGTCAAAGATAAAGATGGCAACTTCATAGAGATGATAAATCCAAGGCTTATAGCTCATAGTGGTTTAATAACAACACAGGAAAAAACAACATACTATGGTGATGTTGGTGCTACTATACAAAGGTATGAAAACATAACCATTGTATTTCAAGACAGAGATGGAAATGACAAATCTTACAAAGCATCTGGTAAAGAAGCGGTTGTCATACAAAGAAAGATAGACTACACTTTTGGTGCTACATTTATACAAAAGATGTCAAAAGATGAGAGAGATAAGTTTGAAGATAAACTTCAATACGGCATAGATGTTGGCATAGCTAACTATTGTCCAACAACTTTTCAAAGAGATAAAATTTTAAAACTTATAAATATTTTACTACTTGGTATGGTTGGGATATTTGTAACATCATTTTTTAAAGATGGGTTATGGAGCTACCAACTCTATACTGCTTTGAGTGTGTTTGTTTTAACTATCATCTACTTTTTTTATGCTCAGTATGAAGGTAAAAAATATACATCTTGCACAAGTTGCCAGATAGGTAACATTGTAGGGGAGATGGCCATAGTGTTTGTAAAGCTCTCAATCTTAACTATAAGTTCATATTTTTTAAAGTAAGCTTTAATTTCTATAAGCTATAATTTTCCAAAACAATATGAGGATAAGATTATGAAACCAGTTTTTAAACCAAACAAAGAGTTTGCCAAAAATGCAAGAATCAAAAATATGTGTGAATACAACGAGCTTCAAGAGTGGGCTGTTGAGGATTATGAAGGTTTTTGGGAACATTTTGCCAAAGAAAAAATCGACTGGATAGAACCTTTTAACAATGTTTTAGATGAAAGCGATGCACCATTTGTAAAATGGTTTGATGGTGGTAAACTAAATGTAGCTTCACAATGTGTAGATAGACATTTAGACAAAAGAAAAAACAAAACAGCTATCATTTTTGAGGGTGACAGAGGCGATAAACAAATCATCACTTACTTAGACCTTTACCAAAATGTAAACAGATTTGCAAACTTGTTAAAAAATGAGTTTGGTGTAAAAAAAGGTGATAGAGTAGTTATCTATATGCCTATGATAGTTGAGTCAGCTTATGCGATGCTTGCATGTGCGAAGATAGGTGCTATACACAGTGTTGTTTTTGGAGGTTTTTCATCGGAAGCTCTAAAAGACAGAATAGAAGATGCTCAGGCGAAGATTGTTATAACAGCAGATGGTGCTTTTAGAAAAGGTAAACCATATATGTTAAAACCAGTTGTAGATGAAGCTTTGCAAAACTGTGATGTGGTTGAAAAAGTTCTTGTTGTAAAAAGAAACAACGAAGAGATAGAGTGGGTAGATGGCAGAGATATTTGTTACAACGACCTTATAGACAAACAAAGTATGGAGTGTAAAGCAGAAGTTATGGAGAGTGAAGACCCACTGTTTTTACTATACACTTCTGGAAGCACAGGAAAACCAAAAGGGGTGCAACACTCACAAGCTGGTTATATACTTTGGGCTCAAATGACTATGGAGTGGGTTTTTGATGTAAAAGAAAACGACACTTACTGGTGTACAGCAGATATAGGGTGGATAACAGGACACACTTACATCATCTATGGTCCACTCGCACAAGGTGCTACAACTGTTATGTTTGAGGGTGTTCCAACTTACCCAGATGCTGGTCGTGCTTGGAAAATAGTGGAAAAGTACAAGATAAACCAGTTCTACACAGCTCCAACAGCTATAAGAGTTTTACACAAAATGGGTGAAGATGAACCTAAAAAATATGACCTTAGCAGTTTAAAAGTTCTTGGAACAGTTGGAGAACCCATAGACCCACCAGCTTGGAAATGGTACTACGAAGTTGTTGGTAACTCAAAATGCTCCATAGTAGATACTTACTGGCAAACTGAAACAGGTGGGCATATAGTTTCTCCATTAGCTGGTGCTACACCTATAAAACCAGCATGTGCAACTCTTCCAGTTCCCGGGATTATGGCGGAGATACTTGACCCTCAAACTGGTGAAAAAGTAAAAAATGGTGAGAGTGGTTATATGTGTATAACTCGCCCTTGGCCATCGCAGATAAGAAATGTATGGGGAGATGAGCAAAGATACATAAACTCATATTTTGGTGATGTAAAAAAAGATGGTAAAGCAGTTTACTTTACTGGTGATGGTGCTAACTATGATGAAGATGGATACATAACAATTACTGGTAGAACAGATGATGTTATAAATGTTAGTGGTCATAGAATGGGGACAGCTGAGATTGAATCAGCTATAAAAAAACACCCAAATGTAGCAAAGGTAGCGGTTGTTGGAAAACCTCACGACATAAAAGGTGAGTCTATTTTTGCTTATGTTGTTTTAAAATCTGACTCAGATGAAGAACAAGAGTTAAAAGAGATAAACAATGTCATAAAACATGAGATAGGAAACATAGCACTTTGTGATAGCATAGCATTTGTAGTTGGTTTACCAAAAACAAGAAGTGGTAAGATTATGAGAAGAATCCTCCGCTCCATAGCAAAAGGTGAGGAGATTACACAAGATATATCTACCCTTGAAGACCCAAGTGTTGTTGAGAAAATTCAAAGCAAAGTGATGTTATAATTTCGTAAAAAACCAAGGTATTTTATGAAAAACATCTTAAAAACACTACTCGTAACTCTCATTTTGGGAGTTGCGTATTATGTTTATCATGTACATGTAGATTACAGATTTGAAGAGATTTCAAAAGATAAAGTTTACAAGTCCGCACTCATAGACCCAGATAAACTTCCATACTACTTAGAACATCACCACATAAAAACTGTCATAGACCTACTTGACCCAGGTGTTCAAGATGCTCTAAACCCAGCAAAACAGGCTCACATAGATGCAGAAGCAAAAGCGGTTGAGAGATACAACAAAGAGCACAATGCCTCAGTGTTACATGTAAACATACCATCTGGTCAAGTTCCAACTAAAAAAACACTTACAAAGTTTTATGAAGTGTTGGACAACAAAAACAACTACCCAGTTCTCATACACTGCTACCACGGAACAGGTAGAGCTCAGATTTACAGTGCGATTTACCGCATAGAGTATGAGGGGTGGAAAAATGAAGATGCCAGAGCTCAGACTCGTTTTATAGTTCAGGCATTGGGGTATAGAAGTAGCTTTGCAGATGGAAAAAGCAAAGGCGATTTTTTGATGCACTATAAACCAAGAAAGTTTGGAGAAGAAGCAACAATTTTTAAATTAAACGAAAGTGAGAAGTAGATGGAACTTTGTGTAGCACTCGATTTACCAACAAAAGAGCAAAACTTAGAGTTGATAGAAAAGATAAAAGAGTACGATGTTTGGCTAAAAGTTGGACTTCGTTCATACATAAGAGATGGCAAAGAGTTTTTAGAAGATATAAAAAAAATCAACCCAGATTTTAAGATATTTTTAGACTTGAAACTTTATGACATACCAAACACAATGGCAGACTCAGCAGAGTCCATAATGGGGCTTGGTGTAGATATGTTTAATGTTCATGCAAGTGCTGGGAAAAGAGCTATGAAAGAGGTTATGAACAGACTCTCTAAATATGAGAAAAGACCCATTGTTTTAGCAGTAACAGCTCTTACATCTTTTAGCGAAGATGAGTTTGTAGATGTTTATGAAAAAAGTATATCTCAAAAAGCAGACCAATTTGCCAAAGATGCCAAAGAGAGTGGTTTAGATGGTGTTGTATGTTCTGCTTTTGAAAGTAAAAGCATAAAAAACATAACAGATGATAGTTTTATGACATTAACTCCTGGGATAAGACCATTTGGAGAGAGTGCGGGAGACCAAAAAAGAGTTGCAGATGTAGCTTTTGCCAAAAATGAAAAAGTAGATTTTATAGTAGTTGGTCGCCCAATCTACCAAGCACCAAACCCAAATGAGGTAGTAGGTAAGATTTTAAAACTTTTATAAGCCAAAACACTGGCTTATAAAAATGGAAAATGTATCTTATTTTTATGTATATAATTTGCAGTTAAAAAACCTATAAAGATAACAACTACAAAAGTTGTATATAAAAGATTATCATCTATTTCTAACATTCTTCTATCTCCTTATACTTATCATTTAAAAAACTCATATTTGTAAATATACCTATAATTGAGTACAACAATAGTAAACTAAAAGAAAAATACAAAAAATAAGTATTGAAAAACTTTTCTAGCTTTTCAATACTCAAAAATATATAAGAAACTCCACCAAAAACACCTGTAAAAAAAATGTTAGTTTCGTTTTTAATATATCTATCTAAATTTTTATTTTTTCCATTTTATTTAAAAGAACTTAACTGCTCTTGAACTTTTTGTTGTTTTTCTTGTGCATCTTTTAGTGCTTGTTTGTTTTTTTCTAAAACATCAGCAGGTGCATTTGCTACAAACCTTTCGTTGTTTAACATACCATTTAGTTTACCTATCTCTTTTTCAAGTTTTTCATTTTGTTTTTCAAGTTTTTTGATGATAGGTTCTAAGTCTATACTATCTGTTGGTATAAAAGTTTCACATTTGTCTGCTATATCGCTTACAGCATTTTGGATTTTTTCATCTGTAAACTCTACATCTTCAACTTTTGCAAGTTTAGATATAAACGGCTTCATCATCTCTTTATCTTTTTGTGATATACCATCTATCTTAACATATGCTTTTTGGATTTTTTGGTTAGCCAAATCTACAAGCACTTTCGCACGACGAATAGAAACTATCGCATCCATAATGATTTCAAACTTAGCTTCCTCTTTTCTTTGTTTGATTTTATGAGGGAACTTTTTAACCATTATAGACTCACCATCTTCAAGTGTTGTTCCACTTAGTTCGTGGTAAAGATGTTCTGTTATGAATGGCATAAATGGGTGAAGAAGTTTCATAGCTTCTTTAAATATAGCTCCAAGCTCAACTATCGCACCTTTATCTGCTTTACTAAGCTCAATCCCCCAGTCACAAAACTCGTTCCATAAGAAACGGTACATCGTTAATGCTGCATCGTTAAATTTGTACTCGTCAAGATAAGCTCTAACCTCTTTTGTAGCGAGGTTTAAACGGCTCATCATATAGCGACCCAAATCACTCTCTACACAAAAACCAGTTAAATCTGGGAAAGTTTCTACATTCATTTGTAGGTATTTTGAAGCATTGTAGAGTTTGTTTGTAAAGTTACGGTTTAGCTCTAATTTTTCTGTACTCATTCTTATGTCACGACCTTGCGCAGCTGAAATGGCAAGTGTAAACCTTAAAATATCTGCTGAGTATTTGTTTACCATATCGAGTGGGTCTATAACATTTCCCTTAGATTTTGACATCTTTTGACCATGCTCATCTCTAACAAGTGCATGTAGGTAGATGTGGTTAAATGGTAACTCACCATTAAAGTGTTCACCCATCATCATCATCCTTGCAACCCAAAAGAAAAGTATATCAAAACCAGTTATAAGTAAAGTATTTGGATAAAACTCTTTCATATCTTCACTTTGAAACAGTTTGTCCATACCTGTATCACCATTACCCCAACCAAGAGTTGAAAATGGCCAAAGAGCAGAACTAAACCAA
>CAYNVR010000078.1:0-6516 GCA_964400715.1 uncultured Sulfurimonas sp. | reverse complement strand
TCGTGAAACTTCACTATAAAATGTACCAGCTTCAAACTTAACTAAATAAGCCTCTCCACCAGCTTGTATCCCTCTATCTTCACTAAAATGGTCACTGATAGAGGAGTTAAAAACTATCGGTATATCACCAAATCTTCCATCATCTCTAACATTTGAAGCAAAGTGGAACCCATCCATTCTTGGCATCTCAACATCTGAGATGATAATTTTTAAGTTATCTCTTAAATCTTCACCATATTTGTCATAAAGCTCATCTAGCTTGTTTAAACCATCTTGACCATCTCTGGCTTCTATAACACTAAATCCCATCTTAGTAAGAGCATCTTTTACTATCTTTCTGGCAGTTACACTGTCATCTAAAACAAGTGCCAAACCAGAAAAAGTTTCTAACTCTTCTGGGATATCTTCTGTATCTGGTTCATAAAGACCCAACTCTTGAACTACACTCTCTAAGTCAAGAATGAGTAAAACATTATCACCCTCTATCTTTGTAACACCTGTTATTTTGCTACTATCGAGCGAGCCATGACCTGCATTCATAAAAGAAGCTGGTTCAATATCTGCCCAGTTTATCCTTCTGATTCTTTTTGCTTCGTGAACTATGAACCCTATGAGAACATTGTTAAACTCAGTAATAATTACTCTTGAATCTTTTTGAACATTTTCTGGTTCTTTTATACCCATCCATTTTGCAAGATTTACAACAGGTATAACCACATCTCTAAGATCAAATATACCTTCTATAAACTCTGGTGTCCCTGGTAACTCTGTCAAAGATGGAACACGGATAATCTCTCTAACCTTTGAAACATTTATACCGTAAATACCTTCATAAACTCTGTCTTCTTCTTGTTTGAGTATGCGAAAGTCAACAAGTTCCATCTCATTTGAGCCAACTTTGAGTGAATTGTCGTCCATATCAATCCTTATTTTGAAAGATAAAATCTTTCATAATTTCTCTCTCTTTGGTAGATTTTACAACAAAATATCTTTGATTACAAGCAAAAGCATCAAGATTTATATATAAAAATTTACTACATGTAACTTTTTTGTTCTGATGAAAATGCCCCTCTATGAAATAATCGCATTCAAAGTGGTTTAACCTTTTTTGTATAAACTCATCAAAACCTTCAAAGTTGTTACAATCATCTTTTTTTCCAAGGTGTGCATATATCTTTTTTAAGATAGAGTGGTTTGTAAGGTTATCTATAAACCTTAAAATGTGTAAAACAAAAACATTTCGTATAAGTTTAGTGTAGAGTTTATACGAAAAATTTCCATCAAAATCACCATGGGCGAGTAAAACTTTTTTACCCTCAAAACTACATCTAAGAGGTTGTTGTTTTATGCCAAAAACTTTTACATGTGGAAATATCTTTGAAAGATTAAAGTCATGATTACCTTCAAGGTATATAACTTCCAACTCTTTTGAAATCTCATTTAACAAAGAAATTATCTTTTTATTTTTATTACATGTATATGGTATGTAACCAAAAAGTGCATCAAAAATATCTCCAAGTAAGATAAGCTGAGTTGGTTGTAGTTTTTTGTTTTTTATATCTTGAAAAAAGTTAAGGAGGTGAAAATTTTTTTGTGAGTAGTGTGCATCTGCTACCACAAATGCACCCTCTTTTAAAACTATACTGCTATGGAACATAGGCTATGTTTGGTATCCCCACATCTTCACTAAGCCCCATCATAAGGTTTGCATTTACCACTGCTTGACTTGAAGCTCCCCTCATAAGGTTGTCAATAGCACTTGACACAAACAACAAACTACCTTTTTGTTTTACATAAATATCACAAAAGTTTGTTCCAGCTACATTTTTCATATCTACCGGTTTTTTAGATACTCTAACAAACTTCTCATCTTTGTAAAACTCTTTTAAAGTTTCATAAGCATCAAACCCATCTTCTACCTGAATATATATGGAACTTATCATACCGCGAGTAAGTGGACAAAGGTGAGGAACAAAGTTTACATACTCCATATCTATGCCAAGTTTGTCTGCTATCTCTGGTGAGTGTCTGTGCATAAGCGGGTTATATGCAAAAAGGTTATCATTTACATTTACAAAGTGTGTAACCTCACTCAGTTTTTTACCAGCACCACTCACACCTGTTTTGGCATCTATGATGAGTGGTGTATCTTTTAATCTTTTTTCCAAAAATGGTAAAACCCCCAAAATGGCAGATGTTGGAAAGCACCCAGGGTTTGCAACAAGTTTTGCTTTTTGTATATCTGCTTTAAACATCTCTGGCAAACCATAGGCTACATGTAAAAGATTTTCTTTGTCTGTATGTTCACAATAGTACTCTTCATACACACTAAGTGGCAGTCTATAATCTGCTGACAAATCAACCACTTTTACACCATACTCCAAAAGTGGTTTTACAAAAGCCATAGCAGTTTTATGTGGAAGAGCAAGAAAAACAAGCTCACATTTTTGGCTACATGTAAGAGCATCTGCTTTGCTTACTTCCATATCTAAAACACCACTCAAAGATGGGTGAAGCTCATCTAAGCACATCCCACCCTCTGAGTTTGCTATGTAAGTTAGTTCAAAATTTGGGTGGTTTAAGATGATTTTTACAAGTTCTAAACCTGTGTAACCACTCGCACCAATCACCCCTACATTAATTGCACTCAAAAACTATCTCCTGATATTTTACTTCATCTATCTCATACTCTTTTTCACCACCTGGTAGGCGAACTTTTACCTCATCGCCCTCCTCTTTTCCAAGCAGTTGTTTTGCAAGTGGAGAGTTAAAAGAGATAAGCCCCATATCTGGGTTAGATTCACAACCACCAACTATTGTGTATGTTACCTCTTCATCTGTGTCTAAGTCTGTCATAACAACAGTTGAACCAAAACTAACTTTTGAATGAGCCAACTCACTCGGGTCAACAATCTGAGAGTTTCCAAGTATATCTTGAAGCTCTGCCAAGCGGTTGTCTATATTTTTTTGTTGCTCTTTTGCCGCATGGTATTCTGCATTTTCTTTCAAATCTCCGTGTTCAAGTGCTTCTTCTATCGCCTTTACAACGGCTGGTCTTTTTACCTCTTTTAGCTCTTTTACTTCTGCTTGTAGTTTGTTGTATCCAAACAGTGTCATAGGTTCAACTTTTTTCATATCTTCTTCTCTTTTTTTTGTGTTATTATATCATTTTTTTGAATCTCCAACATCAAAGCATATTTCATATATGAACTAAATGCGGAGATAACTGCTACATTCCACCCATCTATACCATGAAATGCACCACCTTTTAAAACAAGTGCCTTAAACAAAGCACCAACACCGTGAATGAATGGGTCAAACTTAGAAGCTCTTTTACCATCTTCATAAGCAAGTCTTGCACCCCTTGTTATAAACTTATGTGTCGTTTTTATCATATGTGCATAATCATCATAAGAAAAATGCAACATATGGGCATCTAAATCTTTTACATTTTTTGTATCTACTCTTGCATGTCCACCAGCTGTTGTATAGCCACATTTGTTACGGTTATAAAGCCTTGTAACTCTGTCTGGATACCAAAGTTTTATGAAAGCATCTCCCACATAGGTTTTTCTTGCAAAGCTAAAAGCATCGTAGCTTGTGTTGTCCAAATCCAACTTTTTTATAGCTTCTATGGCATCTACATCCAACCTCTCATCGGCATCTATGCTAAGCACCCAGTCATATTTAGCAAGTGGAGCACCAAAAGCTTTTTGTTTTCCATCTCCAAGATACTCCTGTTTTACAACCTTCGCACCAAGCGACTTGGCTATCTCACAAGTTTTGTCACTACTAAGAGAGTCCACAACCAAAACTTCATCGCAAACCTCTTGAACAGACTTTATAACATCTGCTATATTTTTTTCTTCATTTAAGGTTATTATATTTGCTGTTATTTTCATGGCATTATTTTATCACAAATTTAAAAGATTGTATCTAAGATTTGGTTTTTAAACTTTATCTTTTCTACAAGACCTCTTATCTTTTTATTTTCCTCTTTTAAAGTATTATATTCCGCTTCTAACTTTGATATGTTTCTGCTTTTGTAGTAAATCTGTTGTGCCAAATATATCTTTGGAAAAACTACCAATAAACCAAAAATGAGCAACAACAAAACACCTATAAAGTATCCACAATTTAAACCATAAGAAGATTGTACAACTTTATCTACTTCATCTAAAAGTTGATTTTTATCACTCATCACTACCCATTTTAAAAACTCTCATTTTTGCACTTCTACTACGAGGGTTTTGTTTTAGTTCATCATCCTTTGCCATTATAGGTTTTCTTGAAACTATTTTACCAATGTTATGGTTATTTCCACACTCACACCTCATGGCCTCTGCTGGACAAATACAACTTTTTGCCCATTTTGAAAAGGTTTGTTTTACTATCCTGTCTTCAAGTGAATGAAAAGATATAATAGCTACTTTTGTATCTTTAAAACCTCTTTTTTCAATAGCACTAAGAAGATTTTTAAGCTCTCCTAACTCATCATTCACCTCTATACGGATAGCTTGTAAAAGTAGTGTCGCAGGGTGTATTTTTTTACCTTTTGGTAAAAATGGTTTTAGTTTATCTGCCAACTCTTTTGCAGATGTGAAGGGTCTTTTTTTTACTATTTGCGATGCTATTTGTTTGTAGTTTCTTAACTCACCATACTCTAAGAGTATCTTTTCAAGTTCTGTTTGAGAGTACTCATTTACTATATGTGAAGCTGTTATAGGTGCTTGTTTGTCCATTCTCATATCTAGATTATCACTCTCATACGAAAAACCTCTCTCTTTTTGGTCTAACTGTAAAGAAGAAACCCCAATATCTGCCAAAACTCCCCTAACATTTTCAACACCAACCTCTTTTAAAATATCGTTTATAACAACCGAGAAGCGACCTTTTTTTATACTCACTCTATCGCCAAACTCTTTTAATCTTTGTGTTGAAAAATCTATGGCTGTTTGGTCTTGGTCTATCCCTACAAGTTTTACATTTGGATTTTGTTCCAAAATCATAGAGGAGTGTCCACCATAACCCATTGTACAATCTATAAAAACACCATCATCAAGATTATTAAAAGTTTCCAAAACTTCTCTATATAAAACTGGTATGTGTGGAATGTTTGACATGGTTTACCTTTGTAAATAATTATTAATCTCATTTAGTAAAATTTTTAACTGTTTATTATACTCTTTTAAATAAAAAGCAACTTTCATTTTATCATTTTGAAGTGTAAATCTTATATTTTGAGCCATCTCATGTAAGTTATCTGCACCTATATTTGAACTTATATCAAGTATATCTAGTAAAAAACTATCTGCTTTTACAAACTCTTTTGATTTTAACATATCTAACAGCAAAGATGGTGAGTTTTTATATTTTACTATAAAATCTTCTAAAATCTCACCATAAAAATTTTCATCACCACCACAAACTTCAATACCTTTTGTGCTATTTAGATTACTATTTGAGATATATTTTTTTCCTTTAACATAAAATTTTGAAAAAACTTCAAAGAGTTTTTGCATACTAATGGGTTTAGAAATATGCTCTTGCATACCCGCTTCTTTCATTTTCTTTATGTCGTCTGTTGCAGTATCTCCACTAAGTGCTACAATGGTTATCTTGTTATATTTGCTATTTTCTCTAATCCTTTTAGTAGCTTCAAAACCATCTATCACTGGCATATGTGCATCCATAAGTATGAGTGAGAAATCACTATCTGTGCTTAAAATTTCTAAAACTTCTTGTCCATTGTTAGCTATAACTATCTTTATGCCACTACCATCTAAAAGTGATGTAATAACTTTTTGGTTTATGATGTTATCTTCTGCAACTATAATCCTAAAACCATCAAAAATTTTAAAATCATCTTTACTTACTTTTTTATCTAAAACCTCCTCTTCTGGCTTCTCGTCTGTAACTACATCATCTTTTTTTACAAAACTTTTTTTCATATCAAAAAGTTCTAAGTGGTTTACATCATAAGTTTTGATTGTTTTATTATTTTTTCTATGAAACATCCTTATAAAAATAGAAAGTGCCAAAACAACAGCAACTAAAAAAATCAAGACACTCCATATCCAAACTTCATACTCTTTTAACATCATACTTCCCTTAGTATCTCTTCCTCTTTTTCTTGTATAGTTAAAAGCTCTTCCACTTTTTGTTCATATACCTCTTCTAGCTCCTCCAACTCTTTGGCAAGTTTTGTGATACCTATCTCTTCATAACATTGTGGGTCGGCTAAACAGTTGTTTTTTTCCTCTATCTTTTGTTCTAGCTCATCTATCTCTTGTGGTAGTTTTTCAAGTGCTATTTTCTCTTTGTATGTAAGTTTTAAAACTTTTTGTTTCTCCCTTTGAGGTTTTGGTTTTTCAACTTTTACAGTTTTTTCAAGTTCATTCATATCTTTTAACTCTTTTTCAAGTTCAAGATACTCAGAGTATTGTTGGTAAGATTCTTCTATAGTTTTGTCTTTTTTAAATATAAAAAGTTTTTTTGCTATCTTATCTACAAAAT
>CAYNVR010000077.1:0-6544 GCA_964400715.1 uncultured Sulfurimonas sp. | reverse complement strand
ATAGGGTATGCTATACTAAAAACTATATATTATAAGATAAAATATGAATGGATACCACGATGGAAAAATTGACTACCAATGAAGAAAAAGGTGTAAAAGTTTTTGAGCCATTAAGTGATAGATATAAGATATCTTTTAGTGATATTGGTGGGTTAGAAGAGCTTAAAAAACAAGCAAATATAAAGATAATCCAACCATTTAAAAATCCTGAACTTTTTAAAAGATTTAAAAAATCTGCTGGTGGTGGGATACTGCTTTATGGAGCTCCTGGGTGTGGGAAGAGTTACTTCGCAAGAGCGATAGCAGGGGAGTGTGGAGCAAATTTTTATAATGTAACTATCGAAGATATACTTGATATGTATGTAGGAGAGAGTGAAAAACATATAAAAGCTTTGTTTGATACAGTTCGAGCTAATCGTCCGGCGGTTATATTTATAGATGAGATTGATGCTCTTGGTAGAAAAAGAGAGTTTTTAAAACATAGCTCACTATCTACTACCATAAATGCTTTTTTGGCTCAAATGGATGGAGTTGAGAGCGATAACGAAAATATCTTAATCATAGGTGCTACAAATGCCCCATGGGATGTAGATACAGCATTTAAGAGAACAGGTAGATTTGATAGAGTTTTTTTTGTGCCACCACCAGATGTAAAAGCAAGAGAGCAAATTTTTAAACTATACCTAAATGATTTACCAATAGAAGAGTTAGATTATGACATTTTAGCAACTTTGAGTGAAAAATTTAGTGGAGCAGACATAAAAGGTGTAGTGGATATAGTAGGTGAAAATGTTATACAAAAGATAATTGAAAGTGGTGATGAGCTAAAAATCACTCAAAATGATTTAGAAGATACGATAAAACAGACAAAACCAACAACTTTAGAGTGGTTAGAGATGGCAAAAAATGTAGTAAAGTATGCAAATAGTAGCGGTGCTTATGATGAGTTAGAGAAGTATTTAGAAACAGATAAACCTAAAAAAAAGATGGGTTTTTTGTAAAATTGTGTAAAAACTAAATATTGCTTAACAATGTGTTAAAAGTTGAGCTTATAGTAAATTAAATATAGTTTATGGTATAATCCCACAATTAAATTAAAGGATTTTTCTTGAACCTACTAAGCCTTTTTACTAAAAACTTTAACAATAAAAAACCATCAGAAGAAGAGATGTCTGCCCACTGGGTAAAATGTAAATCTTGTCAAGCACTTATGTACTACAAAGAGGTTGAAAACCAAAACCATGTTTGTCCTAAATGTGGGTATCATATCCGTATAGGTGTAAACGATAGAATTAAACTTATAGCAGATGAGGGTAGTTTTGTTGAGTATGACTCAACCCTAAAACCTGTTGACCCACTAAAATTTGTAGATAAAAAACCATATACAAAAAGACTTGAAGAAGCAAAAGCTAAAACTGGTAGAACTTCATCTGTTGTGAGTGGTGAGTGTACTATGAACGGTGTTGGTGTTCAGCTTGTTATATTTGATTTTGCTTTTATGGGTGGTTCTTTGGGGTCTGTTGAGGGTGAAAAGATAGTTCGTGCTGTTGAGAGAGCAATAGAAAAAAGGCAAGGGCTTATCATTTTTAGTGCCAGTGGTGGTGCGAGAATGCAAGAGAGTACTTTTTCACTTTTACAGATGAGTAAAACATCTGCGGCATTGGCAAGACTTGCAAATGAAAAACTTCCATATATATCTGTTTTAACAGACCCAACTATGGGTGGTGTTAGTGCCTCTTTTGCAACTTTGGGAGATGTGATTATAGCTGAACCGGGTGCTTTGGTTGGTTTTGCAGGGCAAAGAGTTATAGAACAAACAATAGGTTCTGCACTTCCAGATGGTTTCCAAAGAGCTGAGTTTTTACTTGAACATGGTGCTGTTGATATGGTAGTAAACAGAAATGAGTTAAAGAAAACTTTATCTGACTTGATGGTTCTTTTAAACGGATAGTTTTATGAGACTTTATGCTCTTTGTGACCAAGATATGTTAGAAAAGTTTAACATATCTGTTGAAGATTTTATAGATATAGCAAAGCAAAATGGTGCTGAGATAGTTCAGTACAGAGCTAAAAACAGAGAGCTTTCTTTTATAAAGTCTCAACTCATCAAGATAAGAAAACTTTATGATGGCTTTTTGATAGTAAATGATGCTTATGAGCTTATAGAGTTTTGTGATGGTGTACATGTAGGACAGGAAGATTTACAAAAAATAGATAAAGATGTAAAAAAAGCTGTTAAAATTTTAAGAGATGTTATAAAAAACGATAAAATCCTTGGTGTATCTACACATAATGAGGCTGAGATTTTAGAGCTAAATGATTGTGATGTAAACTATGTTGGTTTAGGTGCTTACAGAGATACATCTACAAAAAAAGATATAACTACTGTTTTGGGTAGCAAGTTAGATGAGATAGCTTCAAAGTCCAAACACTATGTAGCTGCCATAGGTGGTGTGAAAAAAACAGATAAGTTTAAAAATGTAACTTACCATGTTATGGGGAGTGGGTTACTGAAATGAAGATAGATATAATCTCCATAGCAAAAAAAGAGAAAACCATTTATGAACCTTTGTATAAAGATTTGACTAAGATGATAGGTCGCTTCGCAAAAGTGGAAGATATAGAACTTTTTCCAAAAGAGGTTGCAAAAGCTCATACTATATCTGCTGAGGCTTCACAAATCTCTTATACAAATGTTCTACAACCATATATAAAGAAAGGTTATAGTATAACTTTACATCCAGATGGAAAAAAAATCGATAGTTTTGAGTTTAGTAAGCTTTTAGATGGTAAAATGTCGGTAAAATTTTTCATAGGCGGTGCTTATGGTTTTGAAGATAGTTTTTTAAAACAGAGTGATGCGGTTATAAGTTTAGGAGCTATAACTATGAGTCACAAAATAGCAAAGGCTGTCTTGTTAGAACAGATTTATAGGGGATTTTCTATACTTAGTAATCACCCATATCATAAATAAAGAGGGAAAAAGTGCAAACAAGTGAGATAAACTACTTTAAAGAGATTTTACAAAGTCGTAAAGAGCAGATAGAAAAAAACATCAACAATGTTAGTGATGAGATACATCAGATAAACTCTTTGGAGTTAAATGACGAAGGTGACCATGCAAGTGCAAACAATGAAACACTTGTTGAGGGTGCTATCATAGAACAACAAAAAAAAGAGTTGGCAGAGATAGATGTTGCTTTAAAAAAGATAGCAAATGGTGAGTATGGTATTTGTGAAATGTGTGAAGACCTCATAGGTTTTCAAAGATTAAAAGTGAAACCTCATGCACTCTATTGTATAGATGGTAGAGAGATAGTAGAAAAATCCAAGTAAGGAAAATTTATGTATTTAAAAAGATATAGTGTAGCTTCGTTTTTGTTGATGGTTGTTGTTGGCTGGTTTGTGTATGCTTATGTTTCACAGGGTAGTACAACAGTTGATTTTTTTGGTATCCCTATGCCATCTTTACCGGTTGCATTGTGGGTTGTGGTACCAATGCTTGTTTTATACATTGCTAGTATGCTACACATATCTTTTTACTCTTTGCTTGGTAATTTCAAACTTCGTAAGTATGAGAAGGATTACTCTAAGCTTTTAGATGCTATTGTAGATTCAATAGTTGGTAACAGTGGAAAAAGTTATGATTTTAAAACACCGAGGTATAAAGTTCTTGGTGCTTTACTTGCAAACTCCAAAATATTTCCAAATGGTAAAGTAGAAAGTGAAGATGAGAAGTTAAATTCTATATTTGATTCTGTTGAAAAGGTTAAAAATGGTGAGGTTGTAGATATAAAACATCTTGGTTTAGACAAAGATAACGACCTTGTTATACAAAATGAAAGAAATAAGTATAAAATGGGTGGACTAAAAGCGGAAGAAGTTCTCTCTAAGCCTCAAAAATACAACAAAGATTTTTGTTTGGAAGTTTATGCAGATTTTGTTAAAGAAGCAAATGCAAAGCAGATAATGAAGTATAAAGAGTTTTTAACAAAAAAATCACTTTTTGAGATAGTAAAAAGAGTCAACCCTAATGAAAACTCTTTAAATATAAGTGTTGATGAACTTGTATCTTTATGTGAACTTGTTGAGATGAGTGAGAAGGAGTTTATATCTCTTTCTAAATCTGCAAACCAGATGATACCAGACAACAGGATAAAACTTTTTGAAATACTAAGCAATAAAAAAGAGGAAGCTATGGATGCTTACTTGTTCACTTTATTTGACTTAGAGATGATAAATGATGCAGATGTTATTTTGGATAATTCTCAACCAAATGAGTACCAAGTTTTTAAAGCTTACAGAGCTTTAAAAGAGTGTGGTAAAAATTTTAACATAGAGCTTTTTGTATAACTTATGAGTAAAGTTTTAAGTTTTGACAAGCCTTTGTATGTTTTAGCACCACTTGCTGGTTTTACAGACTTGCCTTTTAGAAGTGTTGTGAAAAAGTTTGGTGCTGATTTGACTGTGAGTGAGATGTTAAGCTCAAATGCTTTGGCTCACGGTTCACAAAAAACTCTACATATGCTTCAAAAATCTCCACTTGAAGACCCTTACTCTGTTCAGATAGCTGGTGCAAATGTAGATATAGTTCGTCGTGCTGTTGAGATTTTAAATGAACAAGATGGGATAGATATACTTGACCTAAACTGTGGTTGCCCTGTTCCAAAAGTTGTTGGTCACGGAAGTGGTAGTAGTTTACTTAAAAATCTTCCACTTATGGGTGAGATTATAAAAACCATAAAAGAAATATCTAACAAAAATATGACAAGTGTAAAAGTTAGACTTGGGTTTGAAGATAAAAACCATATAGCCATAGCAAAAACTGTTGAAGATAATGGAGCAGATTTTATAGCAGTTCATGGTAGAACTCGTGCTGGTAAGTTTAAAGCACCGGTTGATTATGATGCTATTGCGGAGATTAAACAAGCTGTTAGTATCCCAGTGATTGCAAATGGGGACATAGACTCTTATGAAAAAGCAAAGTGGGTTTTAGAACATACTGGTGCAGATGGTGTGATGATAGGTCGCGGTGCTGTTGGAGCTCCTTGGTTGTTTCACCAGTTAAAAACTGGTAGTGAGCATATTGAGTTATCTGTTAAGCATGAGATTATTATGGAGCATTTTGATAAGATGGTAGAGTTTTACGGAACTCATGGTGTGCCTATGTTTAGAAAACATGTGCATACATATTCAAAAGGTTACAAAGGTGCTTCTGCTCTTAGAAATGAGGTAAACCACATAAGTGATGTAGCTGAGTTTAGAAAAATTATAGATGATTTTTTCAAAACATCTACAATGGTTTAGAAAGTAAAATATGTTAGATATAAGCAACTCCATAAAAGTTTTAGACGATAACGATATATCTGACAATATTTTACATTATGAATATAACACAAAACATCTTTTATCTTTACTTAAAAAAGGTATAGATAAAGAAGACCCACTCTATCTTAGCTCTTTTCGCTCTTTTGAGGGTGAAGTTTTTGAAAATTTTATATATGAAAAACTTTTAAGATATGCCCAAACAAATGATGATATTGTAAAATTTATTTTAAAAGGTTACCACCAAAACAGGTTTAAATCATCTCCAAATACCCTTTCTATAAGTGAAAAACAACAGATAGTTTACAGAACAAAAAGTAGAGAGATAAGCGAGTTTGATGCTATGTTTATAACAAAGCAAAATGAACTTTACTTTGTAGAGATGACACTTGTAAAATCTGTTTTAAAACTTAGAAAAAGATTGAGAAAGAAAAAAGCACTTTTAGAAACGATTTTTCCAAACTATGAGATAAAAGCTCTCATTATCTTAAATGAGGGTGCAACAGGTGTTAAGCAGTTTCCAGAGTATTGTAAAGTTTGGTTTACAAAAGAGTTTTCTGCTCAAAAAGTTTTAGACCATATTTTAAAAAATAAGAGTCAAAAAAAGGTTACCTCTTTACAACCAAAAGATAAGATAAAATCTAAAAAGATGATAGAAGCCCACTCTTTGAAACTACACCCTTTTAGATACTACAACACTATGTCGTGGATAACAAAAAAGCTTCGTTCCCATAAAAAACATATTTTAGATATGAAGTTTTTGTATAATTATAAAATCCAAAGGTACCATAACCTTTACAATAAATTTTACATAGGTTTTATACATGTAAAAGATATTAAACAACTTTTAGAATTAGATGCAAATGAGTATGAACAGATGCAAAGAGTTGTTGTTGCCATAGAAAAAAAACATACAGATGAGATAGTACTCACTTACTATATACAGCTCAATAGAAAAACATTGTTTTTATACTCTTTTAACGATGAAGGTAAGTTGGTAAAAGAGAAAAAAGACCCTTATGGTATAACGGTTACAGAAGTTTTTCATACTAACAAACTTATGGATGAAAACTATTATTTAAATATGCAAAACTTAAAAGTTATAAAAAAACTTTTAAGACAAAGATTTGAGAATTATAAAGTTAAGATATGAAGATACGAGTTTATTACGAAGATATAGATGTTGGTGGTGTTGTTTACTATGCTAATTATTTGAAGT
>CAYNVR010000076.1:0-6558 GCA_964400715.1 uncultured Sulfurimonas sp. | reverse complement strand
AGTATAGTTGAAAACATAAGCAAAAACCATTTTAACATTTGATTCCATTTAGTCTTAGTAGGTTGTTTGTGTCTATCTCTCTGAGCATAACCTCTTTAAAGTAAACCTCCATACTCTTTGCTCCACCACCTTTTAACACTATGTTTTTGTATCTTTGTGCTGTTTGTGAGTTAAATACCCCCTCATCTATGACAGAGTAAAAAGTATCTGCACTTAAAACTTCTGCCCATTTGTAGCTATAATACCCAGCAGAGTAACCACCGGCAAATATGTGTGCAAAACCGTTTTGAAACTTGTTGTAGCTTGGTGGTTTTATGAGTGATGTTTGCTCTCTTATCTCGTCTAAAAGGTTTTGAACCTCTTTGCCTTTGTATAGTTTTTGGTGTAGTTTAAAATCAAACAAAGAAAACTCCAACTGTCTTAACATACTCATGGCAGAGAGGAAGTTTTTACTTTTTATGAGTTTTTCTACCATCTCATCAGATATACTCTCACCACTCTCGTAATGTTTTGCAAACATTTTTAAAACATCACTCTCATAAGCAAAGTTTTCTAAAAATTGTGAAGGGTACTCTACTGCATCCCATTCAACCCCATTTACTCCACTAACTCCATTTTCACTAACATCACTTAAAAGGTGGTGCAGGGCATGACCCATCTCGTGAAACAGAGTTACAACATCATCGTGTCTTAAAAGTGATGGTTGAGTTTTAGAAGCTGGTGGAAAGTTGCACACAACAAAGGCAGATGCCAAATGCTCTTTACCATCTTTATCTATGTGGTGTGAGTGCCAGTTGTGCATCCAAGCACCACCCCTTTTTGACTCCCTTGCTTCAAGGTCAAGGTATAGAGTGGCTCTTTTTTTGCCATCTACATGTAGCTCATAAACAGATGTGTTTTCATTTAGGTTTTGCTGTTTTTTAAACTCTATGTTAAAGAGTTTTGTCAAAAATGTAAACATACCATCTACAACACTGTTTAGCTCAAAGTATGGTTTGTAAACCTCCTCATCTATGTTGTAGTTTTTTTGTTTTAGTAGTTCAGAGTAGTATGCTGTGTCGTGGCTTTTTAGTTGTTTTTGTGCAAAATCTTCAAGCTCTTTTAGTTCATCTTTTGCTTGTTTTTGTGAGTTTTTTAAAAGGTTTTGTAGAAAATCCAAAACACTTTTTTCATCTTTTGCCATCTTTGAAGCTATGGAGTATGAAGCATAGTTTTCAAACCCCAAAAGTTTTGCCATTTTTTGTTTTAACTCTAAAATCTCATCTATAATTTTTCCATTTTGTGGAGCTCTTGTTACATATGCTTTGTAAAGTTCTTCTCTTATCTTTTCGTTTTTACCATATGTCATATATGCAAGATATGATGGCAGTTGAAGTGTAAATTTGTATTTTGTAACACCATCCTCTTCAAACTTTGCACTCTCTATGTCACTTTTTAAAAGCCCTTCTAAATCTTTTTCATCTGTTATGATGTAACTGTAAGCATTTGTTGCATCTAAAAGGTTTTGTGAAAAGTTGTTTGAGAGTTCACTTAGTTTTATGTTTATATTCTCTAACTCTTTTTTTGTTTCATCATCAAGATGAGCTCCACTTAGCTCAAAGTTTTGTATGTTTAGCTCAACTACACGGCTTTGAGTTTCATCTAAATTTTGTTTTTGTATCTCTTTAAAAGAGTTATATATCTCCAAATCTTGTGAAAGTTGTGTGGAGTATTGAGTTATGATGGGTAGGGAGTTTGTATAAACCTCTTGTGTTTTTTCAGAGTTATCTACACTGTTTAGATGTGAAAGTGGTGTAAAAAAAATATCAAGTTCCTCCTCCATAAGCTCCAAAGGTTTTACAAAGTTGTTGAAAGTTTTGTTTTCTATCTTTTTTAAATCTTCTATCTTTTTTAAGTTTTTGTCTATTTTTTGTTTCAAATCTTCTATGAAAGTGTCAAGATTTACCATAAAAATCCCTTTTGTTTTTTGTTGGCATTATAGTGAAATTTGCTTCAAAGCATTATTAAAGACATTTTTAAGTATAATTCGCAGATTTTAGATAAAGGTTGGTCATGGCAAGAAAACGGGTTTTAGTTAAATTTTCTGGTGAAGCTCTCGCTGGTGAAGCAGGTCATGGTATAGATACTCAGATACTGAGATATATCGCTGGTGAGATAAAATCTCTTGTTGAAGCTGGTATCGAGGTTGGTATCGTAATTGGTGGTGGAAACATCATCCGTGGTGTTACTGCGGCGCAAGATGGCATCATAAAAAGAACAAGTGGTGACTATATGGGTATGCTTGCAACAGTTATAAATGGTGTTGCTATGCAAGAAGCATGTGAGCATAAAGGGCTTGAAGTTCGTATGCAAACAGCTATAAAAATGGAACAAATAGCAGAGCCTTACATAAATCGTAAAGCTATCCGCCACCTTGAAAAAGGTCGTGTAGTTGTTTTCGCAGCTGGAACTGGTAACCCATTTTTTACAACAGATACAGCAGCAACTCTAAGAGCGGTTGAGATTGGTGCGGAGGTTATCATAAAAGCTACAAAAGTAGATGGTGTTTATGACAAAGACCCTGCAAAATACCCAGATGCAGTAAAACTTGATGAGCTATCTTATGACCAAGCCCTTCAAGACCATATAAAAGTTATGGACGATACTTCCATAGCATTGGCAAAAGACAACAAACTACCGATTATTGTTTGTGATATGTCTAAAAAAGGTAACCTTTTAGACATTTTAAATGGAAATATGAAAAACTGTTCAATAGTTAAATAAGGAAAAAATATGAAAGTTCAAGAATTAACAGCAAAGATTTTAGAAAATAACCCAAACTTAGACCGTTATCAGTTATCAATAGCAGTTTCAACAAGAGCAGATGAGTTAGACAATGGTGCTCCAAGTAAACTAAATGTTGATTTAAACAGTGTAAAATCAGCAGACTTAGCTCTTATGGAGATAGCTGAGGGCTTAGTTGTTGTTGATGGATTTAAAGATATAAAAAAGAAGTAAAAAATTGCCGCTGAGTCATATAGATATAGAAAAGGTAAAACATCTTCACGATGTTGACTCAGCCCAAGAGTACCTTTTTTCACAAATAACTCCCTCAAACAAACTTCAAAAAGCATTAGAGTTTGCAAAACAGGCTCATATACATCAGTATAGAAAAAGTGGTGAGCCTTACATAGTTCACCCCATACTTGTAGCTGGTATAGTTGCAAATGTAACAGATGATGAGTCTATGGCTATATCTGCTCTTTTGCACGATGTAGTGGAAGATACAGATACAACCGTAGATGAGATAAAACAGCTTTTTGGTGATGATGTGGCTCATCTTGTAGATGGACTTACAAAGATAGTAAACATAAGAGATGAACAGCTTGTATCTTCAAACTCAGATGAAAAGCTTATAGTCTCAGCACTCTCTTTTAGAAAGATGCTCTTAGCCAGCATTGAAGATGTTAGAGTTTTGGTTGTAAAACTTTGTGATAGACTTCACAATATGCTCACACTTGATGCATTGCCAAAACACAAACAACATCGAATAGCGGAAGAAACCATAGTTGTTTATGCTCCCATAGCTCATAGACTTGGTATATCTTTTTTAAAAAATGTTCTTGAAGATTTGAGTTTTTCTTACCTTTTTCCAGAACAAAAACACCATATAGACAACTACCTACACACAAACTATGAAGCGATAGAAACTAAGTTGGCAGATTTTAAAAGTAGCATAGAAACACTTTTGAGAAAAAATGGTTTTTGTGATGATGATTTTCAGATACTAAGCAGAGTAAAACACAGATACTCAATCTATCTGAAAATGCAAAGAAAGGGTGTTTCCATAGATGAGGTTTTAGACCTTCTCGCAGTTAGGATTTTGACAAAAGATGAGGTTAAGTGTTACACTGTTTTGGGTCTTATTCATCTACATTTTCAGCCACTTTCATCAAGGTTTAAAGACTATGTAGCAGTTCCAAAAGAGAATGGTTACCAAACCATACATACAACAGTTTTTCACCAGTCATCTATATTTGAAGTTCAGATAAGAACTTATGAGATGCATAAAACTGCGGAGCTTGGTGTTGCTGCTCACTGGAAATACAAAAGTGGTGGAAACAACATAAAACTAGACTGGTTAGACAACCTCCAATACCAAAACGAATCTGTTGAAGATTTTTATGCTCTTATAAAAAATGATTTGTATTCAGAAGATATATCTGTTTTTTCACCAACGGGACAAGCTTTTACTCTCCCTCGTGGGGCTGTTGTGCTTGACTTTGCTTATGCGGTTCACAGTGAGGTTGGTAACAAAGCAGTGGGTGCTATGGTAAACAAAACAAAAGCATCACTTTTAAAAGAGCTCAAAAATGGAGATATAGTAAAAATAATCTCCTCAGATGAGGTTGTAACAAGATGTAGTTGGATAGATGCGGTAAAAACATCTCGTGCAAAAACAAATATGAAACAAAACTGTAATGCAAGGTTAAAGCAGATAAATGCAAAAACAGCTATAAGCATAGTTGCAACAGCTATGAAACTAAACCACACAAGGGTAAAAGAGTGGTTTGAGAGTTGTAAATGTGAAAATATAACAAATATACCAAACGATATAGAGCAGTTTAAAACTGTTATACATAAGTATAAAAGTGAGATAGCAAAAAACAGTAGATTTCAAAGGTTTTTGTCTAAACACAGATTTAAATTAAAATCCTATAAACATTCTGGCATAGAGGTTTTTTCAACATCATCTGTAAATGATGTTGTGTTTGATTTTTGTTGTCATCCAAAAGCTGGTGATGAGATACTTGCATTTTTGGAAAATTCAAAAGCACATGTACACCATAAAATGTGTTCAAAAGCTTTGGAAGAGTTAGAGCAAAACAAACCTATGGTTTTTGTAAAATGGGAAAAGAAAAACACATACATTTACAATATGATAGCCTCTTTACACAATACAAAAGGTGCTTTGGCAGAGTTTTTAACTTTTTTAGTTAAATTAAATGTAGATATAATCTCCATAGAACTTGGTAAAAACAAAAATGAAACAACAAGATATTGTGAGATGGAATTTGAAACAAAAGAAGCAGATATTAATACACTTCGTGCTAAAATAGAGCAAAAAATTAAGGTCATACATCTAGTAAGAACTGATGATGCTTATAAAAATTAAATTTTATGAAAGAGTTTAGATGGTAGAAGAAGCTTTAAAAGAGATAAACAGAGGTTGTGCCGAGATTATAGATATGGCACAGATAGAAAAAGTTGTAAAAAACTTTTTTGAAAATGGTGAGAGATATACAGTAAAATGTGGTTTTGACCCAACTGCACCAGATTTGCACTTAGGGCATACAGTTTTGCTTCAAAAACTTGCAACTTTTCAAAAGTATGGTGCGACTGTGCAGTTTCTCATAGGTGATTTTACAGCAACTATTGGTGACCCAACAGGTAAAAGTGCTACAAGAAAAGTGCTTACAAAAGATGAGATAAAAAATAACATAACAAGTTATACTACACAAGCTTTTAAAATTTTAGATGAGTCAAAAACTCAGATAGTTTATAACAATGACTGGCTTGAAAAACTTGGAGCATCTGGTATGTTGGAGCTTTCATCTACATTGACAGTAGCAAGAATGTTAGAAAGAGATGATTTTTCAAAAAGATTTGCTTCAAACACACCCATAGCTGTTAGTGAGTTTATGTATCCACTTTTACAAGGTTATGATAGTGTTCATCTAAAAAGTGATATAGAGATAGGTGGAACAGACCAAAAGTTTAACCTTCTTATGGGTCGTCAGCTTCAAAAGATTTACGATGTAAAAAAACAACAAGCTGTTTTGATGATGCCTATCTTAGAGGGTCTTGACGGTGTTATGAAGATGAGTAAATCTCTTGGTAACTACATAGGTGTTACAGAAAATCCAAATGATATGTTTGCAAAAGTTTTAAGTATCTCAGATGAGCTTATGTGGAGATACTATGAGCTTTTAAGCACAAAAAGCTTAGAAGATATAGAAAAACTAAAAGCTGGTGTAGAAGATGGAACTCTTCACCCTAAAAAGGTAAAAGAGGAGTTGGCTCTTGAAATAACTACAAGATTTCATTCTGAGCAAGATGCACAAAATGCAAAAGATGAGTTTGAAAGAGTTCATGCTAAGAGTCAGATTCCAACAGATATAGAGGAGTTTGAGTGTGATGGTGAGGTGTGGATAGCAAAAGCACTTGTAGATTGTAAGATAGAGCCATCAACTTCACAAGCAAGAAGAGATATAAAACAAGGAGCTGTTAAAGTAGATGGAGATAAAATCTCAGATATACAGCTTCAACTTCAAAGTGGAGAGTATATTCTTCAAGTTGGTAAAAGAAAATTTGCAAAATTAAAGGTAAAATAATGAGCTTCAAACCGTTGAAAATTGGAAAATACATTATAGAAAAGCCTATTGTTCAAGGTGGTATGGGTGTAGGTATTAGTTGGGACAAACTTGCCGGAACTGTTTCAAAAGAGGGTGGTTTAGGTGTTGTTTCTTCAGTTGGAACAGGATATTATGAAGATAAAAAATATGCACATAAATTAGC
>CAYNVR010000075.1:0-6558 GCA_964400715.1 uncultured Sulfurimonas sp. | reverse complement strand
GTATGCCAAGAAAACCCTATCTCTTCAAGAGTTTGGTTGTCTATGGGGTTTATTTTTTGTAACTTAACCATCATTAACCACCAAAAAATCCGCTAGATTTTGAGTAAGAGGAACTTCTTGAAGAGTTTTTAAAGAAACTCTTTTTAGATGAGCTTTTTTTAGATGTTTTAGATGGCGATGCTGACCTGCTGTAAGCACTTTTGTTTACAGATGCAGACTTTGATGCAAAGTTTTTGTTGTTCATCAAAGCATTACCTATCATATTTCCAAGCAGTGAACCAGCTGCAACTGCCAAGATAGTTCCAGCTAAACCCATTCCACCCTCAGATGAACCACTTTGTATAGTTTCACTAGTTCCGTTTTGAACTTTTTGATACTCTTGTTCGGCAAGTTTTTTCATCTCATCTTCGTTCATAAACCTCTCAACAACATTACCATTTTCATCTCTTTCTCTTATGATGGCACGAGATGGACCTTCTGTTGGCATCTCCTCTACAACTACATATTTACCATTTGGTTGTTGTTCTATGACCAAAAATTTATTTTGAGCCTGTTGTTCTTGTTGTTGTGAACAACCTGTTAAACTACTCATCATCAAAATACCTGCTGAACCAAGTGCTACCCCTTTTGCTATGGAAGATATATGTTTCATTTTATAAGTTCTCCTTTATTAAGTAAGATAGTTTTATTTATATCTGTATCAAAAAAAGTTATTTTTGAACGACCATTATAAAGTATATTGCCTTTATATTTATATTTTTTATCTTTTAAAATTACATTTTTTTTCAAAAATAGTAACTCACCCATACTTTTACCAACTTGTGTGATTAGTGGTGATAAAGAGAGTAAAAATATAATTAAAAAAATAGTTAATTTTAAGATTTTGTTTTTTAGATATATAGTTATATATCCAAAAAGTACAACTCCAAAACTAAAAATAAATATATTTTGATTATCTGCAAAAAGTGTATTATAGTAAACTTTTATATCATAAAAGTCAATATAGTTTATTTTTAAACCAAGAAAGATAAAAAAATCTATGATAAAACTAAAAAACATACCAGATAAAAATGCTTGAAAAAGTTTGTTCATCTTAGCCTCTTAATTTTATAATTATTTATTTTATAAAGTTTTGAAGCTTTACCTTCAAAAAGTGAGTTTTTATTTTCTATAATTATATCCGTTTTTTGTTCACAAAAATTTCGTTCAAAGCTATGACCTGAAAGGTTTGCAGATGTTGAGTAGCCCCATCTGTATTTTCTAAAATAAGCTGATTTTAGGGTTGGTTTTGCCACTCTAAAAGATTTACCATCTACAATAAATGTTGTTTTTTTTGCCCTTCTTACAAAGTTTTTTTGTTTTTGCGGAACTCTAAGTGGTAGTGTTTTAAAACTATCATATAAAGTTATAAATTTTTTTGAATTTGGACGAGATTTTATTTTGTTTAGTCTGTTTTTATCTTGTGAAAAAAAACCGACAGTAGTGTCGGTTTGTGCGAGTATAACTTCCAAGTTTAAGCAAGGAAGTCTTGAAGTGCTTGTGAAGATGTCCAACTATCACCGTCCATCTCATCAAGTGCTAAAATCAATGCACGAGTAGCACTTAGTGTTGTAAAGTAAGGTATGTTTCTTTTTAAAACCTCTTGACGGATTACAACTGCATCTTTTTTACTTGTGTTGTTGTCAGATGTGTTTATTGCCATAGCTATTTCGTTGTTTTTCATACTATCTTCTATATTTGGACGACCCTCAGAGATTTTTAAAACAACTTCACACTCTATACCTGCATCTGCTATCGCTTTTTGTGTCCCTTTTGTAGCAACAAGTTTAAAGCCGTGTCTTACCAACCCTTTTGCTATCTCTGGTGCATGTTTTTTGTCATTATCTACAAAACTTAAAAAACAAGTTCCACTTTTTGGTATCTTGTTTCCTGCACTTAGTTGAGATTTTGCGAAACTCACACCAAAGTTAGAACTAATCCCCATAACCTCACCAGTAGATTTCATCTCTGGACTTAAAACCAAGTCCGCACCATAAAGTTTATGGAAAGGAAAAACTGCCTCTTTAACTGCCACATGCCCTTTTAGGCGAGGTTTTAACAGTCCGTTTTCTTCCATGACAACATTGTATTTGTCATAGTATTTTAAAGAGTCTCTAAGAGTTTCACCCATCATAACACGAGTAGCAACTTTTGCAAGAGGCATACCAGTTGCTTTTGAAACAAATGGAACAGTTCTTGAAGCACGAGGGTTTACCTCTATGAGATATATCTCACCTTCATAGATAGCATACTGAACATTCATAAGCCCACAAACACCAAGCCCAAGAGCGATAGTTTTTGTTTGAGCT
Organism: uncultured Sulfurimonas sp.; assembly: GCA_964400715.1. Taxonomy (GTDB): domain Bacteria; phylum Campylobacterota; class Campylobacteria; order Campylobacterales; family Sulfurimonadaceae; genus Sulfurimonas. The sequence continues at coordinate 4,210 of CAYNVR010000075.1, read as the reverse complement.
TCAACCTTTGCTATCATCTCATCACTAAGGTTTACCGGTGGAAGAGAACAAGCACTATCCCCAGAGTGGATACCAGCTTCTTCTATGTGTTGCATAACAGAACCGATGTAAACATCTTTACCATCACTTATACAATCCACATCAAGTTCAGTTGCCTGGTCTAAGAACTTATCTATAAGAACTGGTGCTTCATTACTTACAGATATAGCCAAGTCCATATATTGACGAAGTTCATCTTCACTGTAAACTATCCTCATACCACGACCACCAAGAACAAATGATGGACGAACAAGCACAGGGTAACCAAGCTCTTTTGCTATAACATAAGACTCCTCTTTTGTTCGAGCAAGACCGTTTGCTGGTTGTTTTAGGTTGTGTTTTTTCACAAAATCACTAAACTGTTCTCTATCTTCTGCCAAGTCTATAACCGCAGATGGTGTTCCAGAGATTTTAGCACCTATCTTTGTAAGGCTGTCTGCAAGTTTTAGAGGTGTTTGTCCACCAAAGTGAACTATAATCCCATCTGGATTTTCAGCATCTATAACCTCTCTTACATGTTCAAAATCTATTGGCTCAAAATATAAAACATCAGAAGTATCGTAGTCAGTTGAAACAGTTTCTGGGTTACAGTTATACATAATAGTTTCTATACCCATCTCATCAAGTGCGAATGCCGCATGAACACAACAGTAGTCAAACTCTATACCTTGACCTATCCTGTTTGGTCCACCACCAAGGATAAGAACTTTTTTCTTTTCGCTCTCTCTTTTTGTAGTTGGTAGTTTTGTAATGTTTGTTGTTGAGTAAAGGTAAGGTGTAAGAGCCTCAAACTCAGCTGAACATGTATCTACTTCGTTGTATTCTAAGTTTATGCCTAAATCTTTTCTTGCTTTGTAAACATCATCTTCACTAACTTCAACATTAGAATTTTTAGCTATGAGTTGAGAGATTTTTTTGTCTGAAAAACCATCTGCTTTTACTTTTCTCATAGCAGTTTCATCTGTTAGTAACTCTTTTGTTATAGTTTTTTCAGTAGCTATAAGCTCTTCTATCTGGTATAAAAACCATGGGTCTATCTTACATGTATCAAACATCTCTTCTATACTCATACCACGACGGAAACCCTCTGCTACATATAACATTCTGTCTGCATTTGGACGGCGGATTTCATGTTTTATGAACTCATCATCTCCACCCATCTCATCAAAACCACAAAGACCAGTTTCAAGAGAACAAAGAGCTTTTTGCATAGACTCTTTAAAAGTTCTACCTATCGCCATAGCCTCACCAACAGATTTCATAGATGTTGAAAGAGTGTCTATCGCTTCTGGGAACTTTTCAAAAGTAAAGCGAGGAACTTTTGTAACAACATAGTCAATCACCGGTTCAAACGATGCCGGAGTTCCTGTGATGTCGTTTGTTATCTCATCAAGTGTAAAACCAACTGCAAGGAGTGTTGCTACTTTTGCTATTGGGTAACCAGTGGCTTTACTTGCAAGAGCAGATGAACGAGAAACACGAGGGTTCATCTCTATAACTATCATACGACCTGTTTTTGGGTCTATGGAAAACTGAACATTACTTCCACCAGTATCTACACCAATCTCACGAAGGATAGCAAAAGAAGCATCTCTCATCCTTTGATACTCTTTGTCTGTAAGAGTTAAAGCAGGAGCTACTGTTATGCTATCGCCCGTATGCACACCCATAGGGTCAAAGTTTTCAATAGAACAAACGATGATACAGTTATCTGCTTTATCGCGGATAACTTCCATCTCATACTCTTTCCAACCAAGCATAGACTCCATAATCTCTATCTCATTGATAGGAGATGCACTTATACCCTCTTGTGCAAGTTTTTCAAACTCTTCCATATTGTAAGCAACACCACTACCACCACCAGCAAGTGTAAATGATGCACGGCTAATTACTGGAAAACCTATCTCTTTTGCAACTTCGATAGCCTCTTCAACACTGTAAGCATTTTTACTTTTTGGTAAATCCATACCAATTTTAATCATAGCTTCATTAAAAAGGTGTCTGTCTTCACCTTTTTTTATAGCTTTTGGGTCTGCACCAAGAAATTCTACACCTTCTAGCATACCTTTTTCAAACATACTCATCGCAACATTTAGTGCTGTTTGCCCACCCATAGTAGGTAAGATGGCATCTACTTTTTCATCTTTTATGATTTTTGCGATTACATCTTCTTTGATAGGTTCTATATAAGTTCTATCTGCAAACTCTGGGTCTGTCATAATTGTAGCAGGGTTTGAGTTTATGAGAACAACACGATAACCTAACTCTTTTAGAGTTTTAACAGCCTGAGTTCCAGAATAGTCAAATTCACAAGCTTGACCGATAATAATCGGACCTGAACCTATAAGTAAAATAGTTTTTATGTCGGTGCGTTTTGGCATTTGTTACCTCTTGAAAATGTATAAAAATTTGTTTATTATATATAAAATGTACTTAAAAGTTAATGAGATTAGAATTCAAATTTGTAGATAAGAGATACCAATCCACTATAAATATAGTTATTATCAACTAATGGGGAGCTTTTTGCTTGTGATGAAAGCATATCTGCTCTTATATTGAAAAAAGTAGAAAGTTTGTCTGAGATAGGGTAGGTTATATATGTTTGAACACCTATTTGTAATCCACCATCTGGGTTATAATACTCTCTTGTTGGAGTTGCTTCATCTTGTTTTACACCATAGTAATAGTTTGTAAAAGATGGTGATTGGTAGCTAAGAAGTAGGGCTGGGTAAAATGTGAAGTTTTTAATTTTAAACTCATAGTTTAGGTTTGAGTTTAAAACCCATCTTTTTTGAGTATCAAAACTATCTGTTAAAAGTAAAATCTCAAATGATGTTTTGTTTTGTAAATATGAAAATGCTAAACCACTTTCGATGGAGTTTTTTCTGTTTTGCATACCTTTTATATCTGATGAACTGTAACCATAAGTTCTTGGTTGAGCTGTTATGGAGATTCCCCATGAAGTTGTGTCCGTTTTATTTCCAGCTATATATGCCCCAACTCTTGTCCATCTTACATAGAGGTTATTGTAGCTGTAAAAAACAACAGGAGAGGGAACAATTTTTGTATCTACATTTTTGTATGGTTGTGTTTGAATGTAACTACCAAGACCAGCAGTTATAGTTTGCTGAGCATATAAAAAAGTTGTTAAAAGTAAAAGTAGGTATCTCATTTTGTACCTTTTATAACATAAAAATAGTTTGGATTGTTTGGTTTAAAGTATGGTTCAACAATGGCACTTTGGTAACCTTGTGCAGATGAAACAGAAAGAACTCTTCCAACTTGAAGACCTTTGAAAAAGATATTGTCAAGACCTGATGTTATAACTTCATCACCACCTTCTATGTGGTACCAAGCAGGTATAAAGTCAATAGTAATTGTTTCGGAATTGTTACCGTGTGCTATACCTGGGGCTAGGTTTTCACCTATAAATACTGAATAGGAGCTTTTTATATCGTTATTTAGCAGTGCCATAGGTTTATTTGCTTTTGGGATTACAATACCAGCTACAAGTTCTTTATATACAAGTCCATAAATTTTAGATGGATTGTACTCAGGTATATCTAACCATAGTCTATTTAGGTCACCAAACTTTACATAAGATATAGTTCTTGCTAGTTCAACTTTTGGTTTTGAATATAGTGTAGATTTTGTTAGTTTGTACAATTCATCTAGTTCACTTACAAGTTCTCTCATAACAAGATGGTTGTTTTCATACTGTCTTAGTTCATCTTTAAGCTCTTGTATCTGTTTTTTTTGATTTATGTGTTCATCTATTTTTGTGTTTATATACTCAACAGATGTATGGTAGCTTTTTTTTATATTGTTTAGTGCAGATATAAAAGGCTCTTGAACAGTATTTGTAGAATATATCGCACCTATAAAAAGTGCGAAAAATATAAAAAAAAAGCCTGTGAGCTCTTTGTTCATTAATGAAGTTCTTGTAGGATATTTATCTCTTCTAAGGCTCTACCTGTTCCACGAGCAACTGCTAAAAGAGGTTCATCTGCAACATATACAGGGATTTTTACTATATCTGATAGATATTTATCTAACTGACGGATTAGTGCTCCACCACCTGTTAAAATAATTCCATGATTTACAATATCACCAGCTAAGTCTGGTTTCATTTTTTCTAAAACATCGCGAAGTGCTTCTGCTATCTCTCTTT
>CAYNVR010000074.1:0-6654 GCA_964400715.1 uncultured Sulfurimonas sp. | reverse complement strand
TAACACTCTGTTAAACTCATAAAATGCCTCTTGTCTCTCAACAATATTTCTTATGCCATAAGTTATGCTTAACATATCTGCACTCTCATCTTCAAGAGGTATCTGTGTAGCTTTTGATATATGATACTCAAATTCTGGAAACTTTTTTCTTGCTACATCAACCATACCGTTTGATGGGTCAACACCAACAAGTTGTTCTATCTCAACACCCTGTTTTTGAGCTTGTTTTTGCCAAAACCCCATCATATCACCCGTTCCACAAGCAACATCTACAATTTTGTCTATATGTTTTTTACCATAAAAATCAAAAGACAAATCACAAGCCTTTTTTCTCCAAGATATATCTACACCCATACTCATCACACGGTTTGCTGTGTCATAAGTTGGTGCTATATCATCAAACATAGATACGATTTTTTCCTGCTTTTGTTCCTGAGACATCTTACTTCCTTTTTAACCACATAATTATATCTTCATCTTCTTTGCTAACATTTAAAACATCAAACTTTTCATCTAAGCTACCAAAAGTGTAACTTCCCCCAAAAGATGGAGCCACATAACACAAAGAAAAATCAACAAACTCTTTTGAGAGTTCAAACATCTTCGCCCCACCCTCAATCATAATATTTTTATAGTTTTTCAAAATCTCAAAACTATCATCTATAAAAACTTTCCTGCCATCTACACCAAAAAGTGGTATGGTTTTGTCAAACTCTTTTTGTTTTGATAGTATCAAAACATCTGGTGCTTTGCCATCTACAAGTCTTGCATCAAGTGTTGGTCTGTCTGTTCTGACTGTGTTTCCACCTATGATAAGCAAATCACACCTATCTCTTAACTTATGTACATGTAGCCTTGAATTTTTAGAGCTTATAGTCCCACCATCTACACTGCCATCGAGTCTTTGAGCCCATTTAAAAAACACAAATCTACCATCTAAAAACTTTTTAAAAGGGTATAAAAGTTCATCACACTCTTTTTGTAAAATAGATGTTTTTACATCTGCACCACTTTTTAGCAGTATCTCATTTCCACAAGATGCCAACTTGTTTGTGTCATTTGAACCAACAAATACATTTTTAATACCCAAAGATTTTATGAGGTTTGCACAAGATGGAGTTTTTCCTACATGTGAACATGGTTCAAGAGTTGTAAAAAGTTTTACATCTTTAAAAATAGAGTTATGATGTTTTAAAAGGTAGTTGTGTATCTGCTGAGATGTTTTACATGTAGATATGTTTGTATCGTTTGTGAGTTTTATGTAAGCACTTTGCAAAGCCAAAACCTCTGCATGTGCCTCACCAGCTTTTTTGTGTGCTTCAACAGAAAGTATGGCACCATCTTTTGAAACAACACAACACCCAACCGCTGGGTTTGGGTATGTTAAAACCTGATACTTCCAAGCCTCTTGCAAAGCAAGTTGCATAAAAAACTTAGTATCTATTACCATTCAAAATAGGTTTTGAGCTTTTTAGTATCGTTAAAATCAACTTCTAAAAGTTCATCTTCTGTTTGAACAAAAAGTTTACCATCTTCAACTTTTAAAAGCTGACCTTTTACTTTTTTATCTTCAAGGTTAAACTTTATGTTATCTCCAACAGATTTTTCACAATGCTCTATGGTTGTTAGTTTTCTCTCTATACCAGGTGAGCCAACTTCAAGTCTATACTCCCCACCAACTGGTGGAGTAACATCTAAAAGTGGAGATATAAGGTGAGTTAGTTCTACACATCTATCTAAACTAACACCCTCTCTTTTACCATCTTTAAAACTGTTTGACATAACACTTACACGGTAGATAGTTTCACCATTTTCACTAACCACAGCAGTATCATAAAGTTCAAGTTCAACAGACTCAACGAGTGCTTTTATATCTGCTTCAAGACTCATCATTACCTCTTTTTGCTATCTTTTTAAAAAGTTCTTCTATATTTTTAGAATTTTGAAAATGCTCATCAAACTCAAAACTAAGTTTTGGACACCTAAACCAACCTTGGTCTTTCATACAGTAGTCTTCAACTATGGGACGAGCTTTACGAAGTTGCTTTAAGTAAAGTTTTTTTTCATCTTCACTAAAAGCTGTTGGGTCAAGATATACTTTTGCATCACTACGACCCCTTGAACATTTAACATCTATAACACTTAACTCATGAAGCCTTGCATCATTTAACTGACTAAGGGCTTCTGGTATAAGCTCAACTAAAACTGACTCAGTTCTTTTTAGCTTTATCTGTGCTTCATTCATATTTACAGAGTTACTTTTTGCTCAACTTTTCTAAATGTTTCTATAACATCACCAACTTGAACATCATCGTAGTTAGAGATGATAACACCACACTCATAACCATTACCTATCTCTTCAACATCATCTTTAAATCTTCTAAGAGATATAAGTTCACCCTCAAATGCAACAACACCATCACGGATAACACGAACAAGACCACCACGGATAAGTCTTCCATCTACCACAAGACAACCAGCAACCATACCTTTTGGAGATTTAAACACATCTCTAACTTCTGCTTGACCAGTGTTCTCTTCTGTAAATTTCGGTGCCATCATACCTGTTAACATACCTGTTACATCATCAAGTAGTTGGTAGATGATAGAGTAAGTTCTTATATCTACATTTTTTTGTTTAGCAAGTGCTTTTACACTACCTGTTGGACGAACATTAAATCCAAGTAATATACAGTTTTCAGAGTTATTTACAAGTTCAACATCATTTTCAGTAATTCTACCAACACCGCTTGATATAACATTTATCTTAACTTCATCATTTCTAAGTTCACTCAGTGAAGATTTAAGAGCTTCAAGTGAACCATGAACATCAGCTTTAAGTACAACTTTAAGAGTTTTTAGTTTACCCTCTGCTATCATATTTGTCATATCTTCAAGAGTTGATTTTGTTGACTTAGAAAGCTCTTTGTTTCTGTCATACTCATATCTTTTACGAGCATACTCTTTTGCTTCTTTGTCATTTTTCATAGCCATCATAATCTCACCAGCTGGTGGAACTTCATTTAGCCCAACTACAACTGCTGTATGACTTGGTGCTATGCTTTTTATCTGTTTGTTATGCTCATCTATGAGAGCTTTTACACGACCATAAGAACTACCACAAACAACATAATCACCAACTTTAAGTGTTCCGTTTTGAACAATCACAGTTGCAACCGCACCACGACCTTTTTCCAAAGATGACTCAACAACTGCTGCTTTTGCCATAGCTTTTGGATTTGCTTTAAGTTCTAACACCTCTGCTGTTATAAGTATGTTCTCTAAAAGCTCATCTATACCCATACCAGTTTTTGCAGATACAGGTACAAACTCAACATCTCCACCCCAATCAACAGGGCTTATGCCATGTTCTGCCATCTGACCTTTTACCAAATCTGGATTTGCTGTTTCTTTATCCATCTTGTTTAATGCAACAATAACCGGAGCATTTGACTCTTTTGCAAGTTTTATAACTTCAAGAGTTTGAGGTTTTACACCATCATCAGCAGCAACAACTATGATGATGATATCTGTTATATCTGTACCTCTTTGTCTCATAGAACTAAAAGCAGCATGTCCCGGAGTATCTATGAAAGTTATATCTTTTCCATTTTGTTTAACTGTGTATGCACCTATGTGTTGAGTAATCCCACCAGCTTCACCATCTGTAACTTTTGCATTACGGATAGCATCAAGAAGAGAAGTTTTACCATGGTCAACATGACCCATGATAGTAATAACAGGTGGTCTCTCAACCGCATTTGGGTCTTCTTCTTTTTCCTCTTGAACATAGTTAAACTCATCTTTTGGGTCTATGATAGTCACTTCAACACCAAACTCTTCACTTAGTATCTCTATCTCATCGCTACCGAGGAAATCGTTTTTAGTCATCATCATACCAAGGTCAAATAAAACTTTTATGATATCTGACATAGGTCTTTTTAGTTTTTCAGCAAACTCATAAACACGGATATCTTCTGGTATCTCTACATGTGTTACAACTTCATCTGTTTGTTTCTCTTTTGTATATTTTTTTCTTTTATCACGAGAAACTTTTCTACCTCTTGGAGCTTGTTTTTTGTTACCATTTCTACCGATAGGCTTTGGAGTTTTAGGTTTTTTAGGTTCTTCTACAACTATCTCTTTTCTCTCAGTAGAGTTCAAGTCCAACAGTACAACTTGGTCATCTATATCCATAGAAACTTCTGCCATACTTCCACCAAAAATGTCTAGTTTTTTACCACTATCTTTTTTAGAAACTGGTGCTTGTTTTACATTATTCTTTTTCTTTTTCGCCAACTCTTCAAGAGCTTCTGCACTCATCTTTCCATAAGATGAAACATTTACTTGCTTTTGTGGAGCAGAGTAGTTTTCTTCAACTTTTGGCTTTTTCTTTTTAACAATTTTCAAACCACTTCTTTTTATCTTTCCAGCCGGAGATGGTTGAACAACTTTTAGTGGAGACTTACTCTCTTTTTTTGCAGGTTTTTCATCTTTTGAAACCTCTTTTTTAGAAGTTTCATCAGTAGTTTTTGCAACTTCTTCTTTCTTCTCTTTTACCTGCTTTTTCTCTTCTTTTTTAGGTTCTTCTTTTTTTTGTTCTTTTTTAGGAGTATCGCTTTTAGGAGTATCACTTTTTTTTGCAGACTCTTTTTTTGTAGGTGTTGAAGGCTGTGCAGGTTGTGCATCACCATTCATTATGAAATTCATCAGCCCCTCTGCTTGTTCCATACTTACTGTACTTTGTGCCGATTTTACTTCTATACCAATTTGTGATGCTTTTTTTATAACATCTTTTGAAGCTATACCAAGCTCCTTTGCGATTTCGTGTACTCTAACTTTTTCTGCCATTCGTGATAATCTCCTTTAATTTACTCATAAATTTATCTTTTTGACCACTTTTGCAATACCGCATAAGTGATTTTGAAACTTTTTTTTCAAGTGTTAGACAATTTTGACATAGATAAAAACTTCTGCCAACCCCGTTAAACTTATCTAAAAAACCATCTTTACATGTAAGTCTAAGAAGGTTTTTTTGTTCATCTCGTTGCCTACAAGAGACACACATTCTAACAGGTTTGTGAAATTTTTTTGCCATTATATCTAAATCTTACTTTATTTAATAGAGTTATCGCTCTATTATTAGACCATTATTGTCAAAATCCAAAACTTTTACTGAAAAATCTGGAAATTTTTGTTTTAATCTATTTGCTATCATAGCTACATCATCATCATAAACCATATTGAAAAATGTGCTTCCACTACCTGAGAGTGTACTCATAAGAGCACCACTTTCATAAGCTATCTTTTGTACACTAAAAAGTTCTGGCAAAGTTTTCATCCTTGCTTTTTGGTGAAACCTGTCTTGTGAAGCAAGTTTTAACATCTCCCAATCTTCATTGAAAAATGCAGCAACACTGAGTGATGCATGTGAAAGGTTGTAGATAGCATTCTCTTTTGAGTATGATTTTGGCAAAATAGTTCTTGATTTTGCTGTATTCATCTGTTTGTTTGGGATAACAACTACGGCTTTTAGATAATCTGGAAGATGTTTTTTTTGTGAAAAAACCTTACTTTTTTCTATGGTTGCTACATTGAACCCACCCATAACCGCAGGTGTTATGTTGTCTGGATGTGGTTCATAAACCAAAGCATGGTTTAAAATCCTTCTTTTAGAAACTCTAATCCCTGCTGCTTCATGAGCAGATGCTATGGCACTTACTATAACCGCAGATGAACTACCCAAACCTCTTGACATAGGTATCTGGTTGTAAAATGTAAACTTAAAATTTTGTTTCTTTTTTGTCAAACGAGTATAATGTTCGTTAAAAATACTTACAAAAAGGTTGTTGCCTTTTAAACGGGGGTTGTCTTCACCCTCACCTTTTATACTGACACTAAAAAACTTTGAATGATGAAACTCAACTTTATTTCTAAAATCAACAGCCAAACCAAGCGAGTCAAACCCTGGTCCAAGGTTTGCACTTGTAGCTGGAACACTTACTGTTATACCCATTTAACCTCTTTATTTTCCAACAGCATCTATCTTGTAAAGTGGTGCTGTATCTGTACTAAACTCATCTTTTTTTAGTATGTTTGGCAGTTCAAAATCAACCACCTCATAACTATCTAATTTTTGAGTTTTTATATCTGAGCCTATTTTAACAAAACATAGCTTTCCAATCGCTTTTATGGGGCTGTTTTTGTTAAACTTAAAGGCATCTGTTGCAAAAAATGGTATATCTTTTAAAACTGTTAAAGATTTTAAAAAGATATATGCCACTTTTATAGCCATAAAACTACCTGGTCCATTTGTGTAGTAAAGATTTGTTATATTGTATTTTTTAAACAAATCTCTAAAAATAGTTGGCAAAACATCTGAACTTTTTTGTGTTGTTACAATTTTGTCTATAAGTTTGCCATCTTCATACACCCCAACCAATACTGGTGAGGACAAGGCTATAACCAAAACATCTACATCTTTAAGCATAAGCTTTTTCTAACTCTTTTGTTTTTTCACCTACAAGTTCAACTACCTCATAGTTTTGAGGGTCTTTTAAAAGTTGTAGTGTAAGTTTATGGTTTAGATCATGACTACCAGCAAGAGCTTCATAATTTCCTACAAAATTCATACCTATGAGACTCATATCTCCT
>CAYNVR010000073.1:0-6703 GCA_964400715.1 uncultured Sulfurimonas sp. | reverse complement strand
GGTGAACTAATGAGTCATCACAAAAAAGAAAACAGATTTGAAAATTTTGTATATAACATACTAAACCAACCATCTAAAAAGATGTTGGTTGTTTTACTTATATTTGGTTCATTGTTTGGTACTGTTATGATGTTTCCTACAAAAATAGTACTAGCAAAGATGTTACCAGGTAAGAGCACAAATACATACACAGTTTACATAGATACTCCAAGTGGCAGTTCTATACAACAAACAACACAAGTTGCTGAGTGTGTTACAGATATACTTTTAAAAGAGGAACATATAACAGATATGGAGACTTTCTTAGGGCAAGGCTCCCCTCTTGATTATGCTGGACTTGTAAAAGGTAGCGGTATGAAAAGGGGTGAACAGTATGCTGAGATAGTTGTAAACCTTACAGATAAACATGAAAGAGATGAAAAATCTTTCAATATGGTTCAAAGACTAAGACCTGTCATACAAAAAACTTGTGAACCACTTGTAGATGGCACTAACATTAAGATGATAGAGATGCCAGCTGGTCCTCCAACTCTTGCTTCAATAGTTGTTGAAGTGTTTGGTCAAGACAATGAAAAAACTATCGCCTTGTCAAAAGAGGTAGCTAAGATACTAAAAAGTACAGATGGACTTGTGGACGTTGATGTTATGGCAGATGAAGTTTATGACAAATACCAACTAACTCCTATAAAAGAGAAGATAAGCAGAAGTGGTTTAAGTGTTGACCAAATCAACAAAATCTTATACTTGGCTTTTGAGGGTATGGGTGTTGCTTACAAAAATACTATTGACTTAAACGATGCTATACCTATTTTTGTAACACTTAGTCATAAAACAAAAAATATAAAAGAAGATACTCTATCTGCTTTAAAAGCAAAACTAAGTTCACTTAACCTAATGAACAAAAAAGGTATGATGATACCTCTAACAGAGCTTGTAAAGATAGAAAAAGTAAAATCTAAACCTATGATTTACCACAAAGATTTAAAAACTATGGTAAATGTTATAGCTGAAACAAATATGGTTTCTCAGGTTTACCCACTTCTTGATGCAAGAGAGAAGATGATAGAGTATTTTTCTAAAAAATATGAAGTTTCAAAAGTTCCAGGGATAACAACTTATATGTTTGACTTAAACCTTGTAGATAAACAAACTGGTGAGAAATACCTACTTAGATGGGATGGTGAGATGAAAGTAACATTAGATACTTTTAGAGATCTAGGTGGTGCTTTTATAGCTGCTTTGGTTCTTATCTTTTTACTACTTGTTATCTACTACAAATCGTTTGCTATAAGTGGTATAATCCTTGGTGGTAGTTTCCTTTCTATCATAGGTGTTATACTTGGTCACTGGGTTGCAGATATGGTAACAACTGAGACTTTCTTCTTGACTGCTACATCACTCATAGGATTCATCGCTCTTATGGGAATTAGTTCAAGAAACTCTTTGTTACTCATAGATTTTGCAAAATCTCTCATAAATGACAAAGGTATAGAAAAAAGAAGAGCTATTGCCATAGCAAGTGCTACAAGAGCTAAACCTATTATGCTAACAGCTATTGCTATCATCTTAGGTTCTGCACTACTTGCATCTGACCCTGTATTTGGTGGGCTGGGTGTTGCTCTTATCTCTGGAACTGTTGCTGCGGTAATTGTTTCACTACTTTTTGTTCCTATCCTTATGGACAACACAAAAGCTATATAATCCTTTTTAAGGATTATGTAGTTATAATCAACCCAAAAAAGGTTGATTTATGCTTTCTAAAAAGAGTATTAGAAGAAATTTTCTTGTAAAACTTATCTTTTCATCTTTATCTCTTATTTTTATCTTTTCATCTTTATTGTATTTTTACATAGAAAAGTCTATTTATAATGAAAAATATAATGAGTTAATTTTGTATGCAAAAAATATTATAAATAATGAAGCTTTGATGAATAATGCTCCAAGTGATAGTTTGTCTTTAAATTTAGAGATAATAGTATTAAATAACAATTTGAAAAAAGATACATTTTATGAAGTTTCTAAAAATGGGAAATTTTATTTGACACTTATTTATCCTTTTAATTTAAAAGAGAAAACATATTTTCGTATTACAAAAAATATAACACCAACAAAAAAGTTGTTAAAGAAGATATTGCATTATATTTTTATTATAAATATAGCTGGTTTTTTACTTGTTTTAATCTATGCTATTACTCTTTCAAAGATGTTGGTTTCACCTGTAAAAACACTTAATTCTAAGTTGTCAAATATGAATGAGAATATAATCTCACCTATAAAAATTGAGGAGCTACCACAAGAGTTTGAACAACTTGGACTTACTATAAACCATCTAATTACTAGAATACAAAACTTTGTAAAATATCAAAAAGAGCTTTTTATAGGAACTGCACATGAGTTAAAAACTCCACTTGCAGTTATAAAACTAAAAAATCAAGTAACTCTCATAAAAAAAAGAACACCAGAAGAATACATAGAAGCTCTAAAAGTTACAAACAAAACCATAGATGAGATGAATATTATAGTTTCAAACATTTTAAATATAGGTCGTCAAGAGGGAGCACATCTTGATAAACCAGTTGAAGTTGATGTTATAGCTGTACTAAAACAAAAAGCAAATGATTTTCAGTTACTAGCAGAAAATGAGGGGAAACAACTTTACATAGATTTAAATCCATCTGGGTTTATGGCTATGTTACAAGTGAGTTTGCTAAATCAGATTGTACAAAACTTTTTACAAAATGCTTTAAAGTTTACTCCAAAAGGTAAAAGTGTAATGTTAAGAAGTATGCAAGATGATGTAGGATTGCTTATAGAAGTTATAGATGAGGGTTGTGGCATAGATGAAAGTGTGGACCTTTTCGCACCATTTAAGAGGCAAGGTAATAAATCTGGGGTAGGGCTTGGTTTGTTTTTGGCAAAAAGTGCAGCAGATACACTTGGTGCGAAAATAAGTTTAAAAAATAGAACAGATGGCAGGAGTGGAACTGTTGCTTCTTTGCAGTTGAATTCTAAACTTTCTTGTATTTTACCAACAAGGTTTAAAAAACAATAAAGCTATATTTCGCTATAAATCGTCAAATAAATTTTTATAAGGTTTTTTAATATGGCTCTAATGATAAATGATGAATGTATAGCTTGTGATGCTTGTCGTGAAGAGTGTCCAACAGTGGCAATAGAAGAGGGCGACCCTATTTACTACATAGACCCAGACCGTTGTACAGAGTGTGTTGGTGTATATGATGAACCTGCATGTATATCTGTTTGTCCTGTTGATTGTATAGTTCCAGATAAGGACAATGTAGAAACTATTGCAGAACTTCAATTTAAATATAAAAATTTAGAAGAAGAGTAATCTTTTGGCAAAGAGAGTAAGTGTTATAGATATAGGTTCAAACTCTATTAGGATGGTAACCTATGAAAAAACCTCTCGTTTTGCATTTCATATATTGGATGAAGCTAAAAGCAAAGTAAGAATATCTGAAAATGCCTATAAAAATGGTGGCAACCTTCAAGAGGTTCCCATGCAAAGAACTTTTGATGCTCTTGAAAATTTTTTGAGTATTTCAAATTCTTTAAAAGCAAGAAAGATTTTGTGTGTTGCTACCTCTGCACTTCGTGATGCTCCAAACAAAAAAGTTTTTTTAGATAGGGTTAAAAAAAATCTAAAACTTTCTATAAAAGTTATAGATGGTGAAAAAGAAGCTTATTTTGGAGCTTTGGCTTGTGCAAATCTACTTCCTACACAACAAAATGCACTTAGTATAGATATTGGTGGTGGTTCAACAGAGTTTAGCATTATAACAAATAAAGATGTTTCAAATACTGTATCTATTGAACTTGGTACCGTAAGATTGAAAGAACTTTTTTTCGATACAAATAAAATTTCAGAAGCTAAAAAGTATGTAGATGAAAAGTTAAAAGTTTTAGAGGGACTTGCACCATCAACACTTGTTGGTATAGGTGGGACTTTTAGGGCTGTTTCATCTGCTATTATGTCAGCTAAAAATCACCCATTAAATAAACTTCATGCTTATGAATATGATATTGAAACTTTACAAAATTTTATATCTTCCATATTGAAAACAACAACAGATGATGAGTTAAAAGCTTTAAAAATTAAAAACAATAGACTAGATGTAATTAAGCCTGGTGTTCTTATCCTTAGTAGAGTTTTGAAAAAACTTTCATCTTTAAGATACGCTATAACAAGTGGTGTTGGTGTTAGAGAAGGGGTTTATCTTAGAGATATGTTGAGAAGTTCAAATTTCAAGATGCCAGAACACTATAATCCATCTGTTAGGTATATTATAGATGCAAATATTACAGATACAACTTTTTCAAATCAGTTAAATAAACTTTCAAAAAGTTTGTTTGATTTAACTTGCAAAAGTTTTGAAATAGACAACATTTACAGAAAACCGTTGAGTATATCTGCAAAATTGTATCCTGCTGGTGCAAATATACATTATTATTCAAAAAATTTGCATAGTTATTATCTTGTGCAAACAGCCTTAGAGTATGGTTTTAGACATCAAGATATAGCTCTTATCTCAATTTTAACAAAGTATGCAAAGAAAAAATTGCCATCTAAAATAGATAAAAATAAGTACAAAGATTTATTACCAGATAGTAAAATTTTGAATTATCTTAGTTTCATACTCTCTTTGAGTGTAGCTCTTTTAGCACATAGACCAAGAAATATAGATTTTAATGTAGAATTTGATGGAAAAACTCTACATGTAAAATCTAATAGTAATTTATATCTAGCAAAAGAAGCAACTTTTAAACTTGAAAAGATAGATAATTTAGATGTTGTATTTGTTGGTGGTAGTGATTAATCAACTTCAATAATAACATCTGCTATCTCTATGGTATCTCCACCATAGATTTTAGCTCTTTTTCTTGTTTCCACTATTGCATTTCTTTTCACATAGCCCTCTGCTATTAAAATTTTTGCCTGAGCACCACTATCTACTAAATCTAAAACTTTTAAAAGCTTGTAAAGTTCTATATAATCATCATTTTTGAGTTCAAATCTCATTAAAATCCTTTATTTTGAAGAAATTTTAACATTTTATATGTTTAAGTACCATAAAAAAGAATTATTATGATACAATGCTTACTATGAAAAAGATGAGGATCGAGTTCATCATTTAGTGTGTGTTTTTGCTCTACTGTTTAAGACCCCTTTTTAAGACTCCCAAATTTTTTTTAAAATTTTAAAACAAGGCTATACTATGGCAGAATTAGTAAATGGATCAGTAAAATGGTTTAACGATGAAAAAGGTTACGGATTTATCCAACAAGACAATGGAGGCAAAGATGTATTTGTTCACTTTCGCCAAGTAAACAATCCAAATGGTGGTCGTGTTTCATTAGCAGATGGTCAAAGAGTTACATTTGAAATAGGTGAAGGACAAAAAGGTCCACAAGCTGAAAATGTAACAGCTCTTTAATCTTGTAATTTTTGCAGATGTCCTCTGCAAAAATTAACTAAAAATCTCATGTAGTTTTTTACCTTCGGCCATCTTTTGATGGACTTTTCCCCATTCATTATTTTTTATATTTTCTTTTAGTTGTGTTAGTTCTTTTTCAAACAGTTCTATGGCTTCTATGATGTTGTCTTTATTTTGTCTAAAAATATCTTCCCACATATATGGTGAGCTTTTTGCCAGTCTGCTCATAGAACGAAAACCACCAGCAGCAAGGGCTAAGATGTTGTGTTTATCCTCTTGTTTCATAACAGTATTTGCAAGTGAATAAGAGATAGCATGTGGCATATGTGAGATAAAAGCTGCATGTCTATCGTGTTCATCTGCATCCATAAAGTATTTTTTCATCTTTAAAGCTTTAAAGATTTTTTTTGCATTTTTTACTTGAATATCTCCGCTATCTTCCAAGTTGCATAAAACAACTACTTTATCTTCATATAAGCCATCGACAGCTGCATATGGTCCAAAGTTTTCTGTACCCGTCATAGGGTGAGCTGCTACTACATTTTTTCTTATTTTTGTTGGTATAGATTTTACAATAAGACTTTTTGTGCTTCCTAAATCTATGATAGTTGTATTTTTTGAAACATCTGTAAGTTGTTTAAAAAGTGAGATTACACCATCAACAGGTATGGCAAGTATAATGATGTCAAAATTTTTCACATCATTTAGTTCTACAATCTCTTCTACCAAGTTTAATTTTAGTGCATCTTCTTGATGTTTTGGATTATGGTCTATACCAACTATTTTTTTTATAAAATCAAGTTTTTTAAGTCCAAGAGCCATAGAACCGCCCATGAGTCCAAGACCAATTATTGCTACATTCATACTATCTTCTTTAATTATTATTTAGTTGACTTACTTGCTAAGCATAGAACTTATATCATAAAAAAATAATTATGTCAAATTGTATATTTATATGTTTTTTTATATTATTTAAAAGATTAAAAAAACATTTTAAATAATAGAACATATAAATGTCTATTGATTTGACAGTAGAAAGGTGTTTTTACTATAATATGGAAAAAGATTAGGATAAAAATTGCTAACTTTACTTAATAAAAATAGAATTGTGTACTTAAAAGAGAATGACATCTTAGTAATTGTTCTCATTAGAATTGCTCATAGAAAATGAGGTTTGGTAAAAGTTTAATGCATATCGTAATCTCTTTTATACTCACAATTATGATTTCAGGTTGTGTTGGCATATC
>CAYNVR010000072.1:0-6880 GCA_964400715.1 uncultured Sulfurimonas sp. | reverse complement strand
ATATTTCACCAGCTCTAAAATGTATCTCCCTTTTTTTATCTTCTACATTTTTTTTTACATCATTCCATTTGTCAAATCTTTTTTTCACTTCACAACACTCCCAGCTTTTACAAATCCACTAACTTTTACATACTCTTTTGAGATTGCTCCACTTCCAAAAAATGTGTTTTCTTCAACTACACACCCACCATTTACAACTGCATTTGTAGAGATGTGAACACTCTCTTTTACAACTACATCGTGTTCTATGAGTGCTTTTGAGTTTATGATGCAGTTTCTACCAACCTTCACACCAGCATTTATGATAACCCCGTGCATAACAACAGTTCCACCACCAACAGATGAGTGTTTGGAAACATAAGCAAGTGGGGAGATTATGGTTGGTGTTTTAAAACCAAAAAGTTTCAGTTTTTCAAAAAGCTTTACCCTCAAAGAGTTTGACTTTATATGCCCAACACTAACCAAACCATACTCATACTCCCATCTAAGCTGTTCCAAGTCATCATCACAACCTATCACTTCATACCCTAAAACAGTTGTACCAACAAGCTCTTTTTTATCTACTATCCCAGCTACTTCAAACTCACCTTGTTGCTCTATAACATCTATAACAGATTTACAATGCCCACCACCACCGAGTAAAATTATCTTTTTTTTCATTTCACACCACACTACTTGGTATATTTACAACATATTTGGCAAAGTATTTTGAGTTTTTTAGGCTGTCTTTTTGACAATCTTTATAGATTTCAAGCTTACTTAAAAGTTTCCAAACTGGTCGGCTCATAATGTTGTTTTTGTTTAGCTCTTCTAAAACTTTGTCTCTGTTTTTTACCAAAATGGCATTTAGCCAAAAGTTACTTTTTGAGTTTTTTGGCTCATCTATGAACTCTACCCCATCAATGGTTTTAAAAAACTCTTTGTATTTTTTGGCTAACTCTCTTTTTGATGTTAAAAAACTCTCCAACTCTTCGAGCTGGGCTACGAGTAAAGAGGCATTTAGGTTAGACAAGCGGTAGTTGTAGCCAACCTCATCGTGAACATACTCCCACTTGTGTGGAACTTTTGCTGTGGTTGTTAGATGTTTTGCTTTTTTGGCTAAATCTTCATCATCTGTAACTATCGCTCCACCATTTCCACCCGTTATGATTTTGTTGCCGTTAAAACTAAAAATCCCAACATCTCCAAACCTACATGTATGTTTATTTTTGTAAAAACTACCCAAACTCTCAGCACCATCTTCTATCAGTTTTATGTGCCATTTTTTACATATTTTTGCTATCTTATCTACTTTACAAGGGTGTCCAAATGTGTGCATAACAACACAGGCTCTTATGGGTTGGTTTGTTTTTTTTACTCTACATGTAGAGTTTTTAACCTCACAGTTTTTTTCTAAAAAATGTTTAAGTGCTTTGGGGCTTAACCCCATCGTTTTTTTGCTTACATCTACAAAGATGGGTTTAGCCCCACAGTAGTTGATGGCATTTGCTGTTGCTACAAATGTGAGTGCTTGGGTTATCACACCATCACCACTTTTAACTCCACATGTAAGAAGTGCTACATGTAAAGCAGATGTTCCATTTATGGTTGCTACACAATGTTTTGACCCGACCACACCACAAAGTTTTTCCTCAAACATATCTACAAACTTTCCAACACTTGAAACAAAAGTGGAGTCTATGCACTCATTTAAGTATTTTTTTTCATTACCTCTAAATCTTGGCTCATGCAGAGGTATAAACCCATCTGTTTTGTAGGTTTTACGAACAAACTTTACAATCTTTTTACATTTTTGAATCAAGGTATTTTCCTTTGTCTTCGTAGTCAAAATCTGGTATGAGTTTAAAAAACTCCTTTACTATCTCATCTTTTGTCCAAAAAAGTCTGCTTTTAAAGTTTTGCATAGTTTTTGTAAAACTGTTTAGAAGTGTTTCATCATAAACAGGCTCGTTTTTTATAATCCCTATATTTTTAAAAGTTTGCATATCAAGAGTTTCATCTTCTGTAAAAAACTCCTCATAATCTTTCTCACCAGTTGTATCGCTCTTTGTAAAAAGGCATGGGTATTTGCCCTCTTTTGGTAAAGTTTTTACAAGTTCTCTCGCTTCATCTTCATCTTTACAAAGGTATGGTTCAAAACCTTTTTCTTTTAGGTATTTAACAGCTATCTGGGCAAAACTAATTAGATGTAGGCTCTCATCAAGTTTTGGGAAAAATATATCTCTGTTTTTACCAAATATACAACTCATAAGACAAAGCTCCCCACTCTCTTTTGGGGTAACAAAGTATCTTTTTACATCATCTGGGGCAACTATGGGTTGGTTTTTTTGTAACCTTTTTTCAAACCCATAAAGCAAACTGCCATCACTAAAAGCTACATTGGCAAACCTTGCTGTTGAGATTTGTATGTATTTGCTTCGTCGCATCAAAAACATCTCCATTATCCTCTTACTCGCACCCATAAGGTTTACTGGGTTTGCTGCTTTGTCTGTGCTTACACAAAAGTATTTTTTCACCCTTTTTTGTGTAGCTTGTGCTATGGTTTTGTCAGTGTTAAAGATGTTTACATCACACATTCTCATAAGTGTAAAACTATCTTTTTCACTCCTTACATGTTTAAGAGCAGAGAGATTTAACACATAGTCGTATCTGCCATCTTGCATAAAAAAAGCATCATACTCAACACTCCCAATATCAAGTGCAAAAGTTTTAAAATCCCCATCTATGTAACCAAAACTGCTTCTTATGTCTCTTACAAGTTCAACAAGGTTGTTCTCACTTATATCTACTACATGTAGCTTTGTTGGGTTTCTTTTAAATATCTCTTTTACAACCGCGCTACCTATGCTACCAGCACCACCAAGCACCAAAAACCTTGACTTTTTTACAATCTCATCAAGCTTTTGAGTGTAGTTTGTTATATCTTCTTCAAAAAGTTCTTTTTCTCTACCGATTAGTTTTAGTGTATTCATACACAAATTGTAGCAAATTTTTAAACTGTTTATGATAAAGTGCCGATATAAGGGCAAGAATAAAACAAAAGGATTTGTAATGGGTGTTAGTGCATTAGGAACTGGCTCAGGGATATTGACACAAGATTTACTAGATAAACTTAAAAAAGCTGATGAAACAGCACAAATCAATCCAATAACATTAGATATAGCAAATGAAAAAGATAAACAAGGTGTTTTAAGTACCATAGATGCAGGTATGACAAACCTTATGGATAGTATAAATGAGTTAAAATCTGCAACTTTATTTGATGAAAGAAGTGCAAACATAACAAGTGGTTCTTCCATAGAGATAACAGCAGATGCGAACAGTGATATTCAAGACTTTAAACTTGAAGTTAAACAACTCGCTGAAAAACAGATTTCAGAATCTGGTAAATTTGGAGACAAAACAGATACAATCGCAGATGATGATGGTAGCATTACTATAAGTGTAGGTGATAATGATATAGATATAAACTATGATAGTGATATGACACTAGATGACCTAAAAAAAGCCATAAATGACCAAGCTGGTGACTATGTAACAGCAACTATTGTTAAGATGGATGATGATGATTATAGACTGTTTTTAACTTCGAAAGAGACAGGTGAAGATACAGATATAAGCATAACAGATAATGATGGAAATCTAAGTGGAACTCAACTAACAGATGATTTGAGTTCAGTTCAAGATGGGCAAGATGCTATATTTACATATAATGATTCAGATGATATTACAAGAAGTTCAAATACAGTTGATGACCTAGTAACAGGATACCACATTACACTTAAAGATGAGGGTACAACAGAAGTTAGTGTAGAACAAAATCATGATAAAATTATAGAAAAAGTTGATAGTTTTATATCTAAATTTAACAGTATCATAGGTGAACTTTCAAGAGATACAAAAAATAGTACAAATAGTGCCGAAAGAGGTATTTTTGCAAGTGATAGTTTACTAAAAGGTTTAAAAACTACTCTTTCTGAAATTTTTACAACAACATCACAAGCTGGTGATACACTTTTAGATATTGGGTTTGATATGGACAAAAGTGGAACTATCTCTGTTGATAAATCTAAACTAAATGATTATATTTCAAAAGATTCTGCAAACTTTGAAGCATTTTTTACAGGTGGTTCTTATGAAAACCAAGCTGGTGATGATGCCGTAGATGTAAATGGAGTATTTGTAGATATGGCAACAAAAATTGAAGCTTATACAAAGTTTAACGGTTTGTTAGATAACTTTAAAACAGACCTTAATGATAAAGTTAGCTCTTTGGAAGAAAGAAAGTCTATTATGCAAGAAAGATTAGATGATAAATACAACTCTATACAAAAACAGTTCACTGCTTATGATGCTATGATAGCAAAACTAAAAAATGCCTCTACCATGTTTACACAGATGATGGATGCCAATAAACAAGATGATTAAAGTATTTTAAAAAAGTACCGATTTAGTTTAAAATAAAGGATAAAAAATGTACACAAATACAGCTTACGATATTTACACAGAAAATAACCTTGGGATAGAATCACCAGCAAAACTTATAGAGATGCTTTATGAGGGTGTACTTCGTTTTAATGCACAAGCTAAAAAAGCTATAAAAGATAAAGACATAGAAAAAAAAGTTTACTGGATAAACCGTTCCATAGCTATCATAACGGAGCTTATATCTTCTCTTGATTTTAAACAAAAAGGTACTATGTCTGCATACCTTGAAGGTCTTTACAACTATGAGATTCAACTTTTAACAGATGCTAGTATACACAATAAAATAGAAAA
Organism: uncultured Sulfurimonas sp.; assembly: GCA_964400715.1. Classification (GTDB taxonomy): domain Bacteria; phylum Campylobacterota; class Campylobacteria; order Campylobacterales; family Sulfurimonadaceae; genus Sulfurimonas. The sequence continues at coordinate 2,101 of CAYNVR010000072.1, read as the reverse complement.
TATAGATGAGTGTAGCCATGTTTTCAAATCTCTTTTAGAAACATGGAGAGAGACAACAAATGTGGCTTAACCAATTAAAAATTGCTGTTGTTCAAGAAGATACAAAACTTCTTGAAAAGCTTTTAGATGATGTTCCTACATCTCTAAAAGACAAAGAACTAAAACAAGCTATAAACCTTTTAAATCAAGCATCTGTTATTTTGCATAGACTAAAAGATGAAACTTCAAAACAGATGGTAAAAATAAAACAAAATATTAATTTTATAAAAAATTCTCAAATTGACAAAAAAAATAGTTTTAATATAAGCGGTTAAAACTACTCAAACTTTTCAGAGAGGTGACTCATAAGAAGGAGTTGCCCCATACCTTCAAAAAATCTATCTATCCCAGTATCTTTTGCTGAGATAGATTTTTGAAGTGCTGTTAAAAAAACAAGTTTAGACTCTTCACTTGCTTTCATATAGCTATCTATAATGTACTCCAAAGACAGCGAATGAACTTTCCCATTTACATTGTACTCTATGACAGATTTTAGGTTTATACCCTTATCTTTGACTATCTGTTTGCATTGTGTTGCTATATCCATTAAAAAACTCCCATTAGGTTTAACATAACTATAAACATAGCTACTGGTGTTACATATCTTAGTGAAAAATACCACGGCTCAAAAGCCCATTTTAGTTGTGGTTTCATCACCGCTTCTACTTGTGTTTTTGGTAAGATAAACCCTACAAATATGGCCATTATGAGTCCACCAAGTGGTAACATTATGGAAGCAGTTATGTAGTCTATCCAGTCAAAAAAGTTTTTTCCACCCCAAGTTAGATACTCTTTGTAACCATCTATGCTAGAAAGTATAACAACCACACCAACAAGGTAGAAAAACAGCCCCATTAAAACAGAGGCTTTTTTTCTACTCCACGAAAATCTGTCTATAAAGTACTGAACCATAGGCTCAACCAAAGAAACAGAAGATGTAAGCCCAGCAAAAGCAAGAGCTACAAAAAATATAACCGCAAAAAAGTTTCCTAAAACTCCCATCTCATAAAAAACAGATGGTAAAGATATAAAAACCAAACCAGGACCTTTTGCCGGAGTTGAACCATACTGGTACAAAAATGTAAAAAGCATAAGTCCAGCGACTATCGCTATGAGAGTGTCTAAAAATACTACCCAAAAAGTTGCTTTTATGAGGTTGGCATTTTTTTCAAGTGAAGCAGAGTAGGTCATAATAGCACCCATACCAAGACTAAGTGTAAAAAATGCATGGCCAACAGCAGTAACAAATGCTTCTGAATTTATTTTTGAAAAATCTGCTTTGAACATAAAATCGACAGCTTTTGAAAAACCATCTAGCGAAGTCGCATACAAAAACATACCACCCAAAATAACCATAAGCATAGGCATTAAGATGTTGTTTAGTTTTTCTATACCACCTTTGATACCTTTTGAAACTATGTATGTTATGACCACAAAAGCTACACTGTGGTAGAAAAGTTGAGTTGAAAAGTCTGTGTTTAACATACTCATAAAAGTTATTTCAGCCTCTTTTACACTTGATGGTAAAGATGTAAGTGATGTAACTATGTAGTTTAGTATCCACCCTATAACAACAGAGTAAAATGTCATTATGAGAAGTCCAGCTGTTGCTTGAAACCCTCCAAATTTCCATAAGTTTTTGTTTTTTGGTGCCAAATTTTCAAAAGACGAAACAGTATCTCTTCTTCCAAGATACCCTATGAGCATCTCCGCTAACATTATAGATACACCTATGACTAAAACAGTCATAAGATAAACCATAACAAAAGCTCCACCACCATAAACACCTGTTATATATGGAAATTTCCATATATTTCCAAGACCAACAGCACTTCCTGCTGCGGCCAAAATAAACCCGACTCTACTAAATCTAGCTAATTTCATACTAAAACTCCACCTTATTTGTAAGAATTATAGCAAAATTTTTAAAAAGTTAAAAAAACTCTTGACATTTATTTTTAAATTTACTATAATTCCAGCCTCATTAAACAGCTTAGCTTTTAATGTGTAGGTCGGGGTGTAGCTCAGTATGGTTAGAGTACTTGGTTTGGGACCAAGGGGC